>JAQGKH010000191.1 GCA_028290225.1 Devosia sp.
TGGCTGCTGCTTGACATCGAACCTCACCCATGCGCTTTTCCGCCCCAGTTTCCGGGCTGTTTTGCAGAGTTTGCCATGACCACACATCGCTATCGTTCGCACACTTGCGGGGCCCTGACAGCGCAACAGGCCGGACAAACGGTACGCCTGAGCGGTTGGGTGCATCGCGTGCGCGACCATGGTGGCTTGCTGTTTATTGATCTGCGGGACCATTACGGCCTTACCCAATGCGTGATCGATCCTGATTCGCCTGCCTTTGCGGATGCCGAGAAGGTGCGCGCGGAATGGGTGCTCCGCATCGATGGCGAGGTAAAGCTGCGCGATGGCGCCGCGGTGAACACCAATTTGCCCACCGGCGAGATTGAGGTGTTCATCCGCGAAATCGAAGTGCTGTCGGCCGCGCGAGAATTGCCGCTGCCCATTTTCGGCGAGCCCGACTACCCCGAAGATGTTCGTTTGCGCTACCGTTTCCTTGATCTGCGGCGTGAGACATTGCACGCCAACATCGTCAAGCGGACCAAGGTCATCTCGTCCATGCGCCGGAACATGGAGGAGATCGGCTTCACTGAATACTCCACCCCGATCCTGACCGCTTCTTCACCGGAAGGCGCGCGCGACTTCCTCGTGCCCTCGCGCATTCACCCTGGCAAGTTCTTCGCGCTGCCCCAGGCCCCCCAGCAATACAAGCAGTTGCTGATGGTCGCGGGCTTTGATCGTTACTTCCAGATCGCGCCGTGCTTCCGCGACGAAGATCCGCGCGCCGACCGGCTGCCCGGCGAGTTCTACCAGCTCGACCTCGAAATGAGCTTTGTTACCCAGGAAGATGTCTGGGACACGATGGAGCCGGTGCTGCGCGGGATCTTCACCGAATTCGCCGAGGGCAAGCGCGTCACGCAGGAATTCCCGCGCATTCCCTATGATGTGGCAATCCGCAAATATGGCTCGGACAAGCCGGACCTGCGCAATCCCATCGAGATGCAGGCGGTGACCGAGCACTTTGCCGGATCGGGGTTCAAGGTGTTCGCCGGGCAGATCGAAGCCGATCCCTTGGTGCAGGTATGGGCGATCCCCGCGCCGACCGGTGGCTCGCGAGCCTTTTGCGATCGCATGAATGCCTGGGCACAAGGCCAGGGACAGCCGGGCCTGGGCTACATCTTCTTCAAGGACGGGCAGGGCTCGGGCCCGGTTGCCAAGAATATCGGCGAGGAGCGCACCGCTGCTATCCGCAGCCAGCTTGGCCTGGCCGACGGGGATGCGGTGTTCTTCGTGCTCGGCCGCCCCGAAAAGATCTATCGCTTCGCGGGCGAAGCGCGCACGCGCGTCGGCACCGAGCTCAACCTCGTCGATACCGAGCAGTTTGCCCTGTGCTGGATTGTGGACTTCCCCTTCTACGAGTGGAACGAGGACGAAAAGAAGCTCGATTTCGCCCACAATCCGTTTTCCATGCCGCAAGGCGGCATCGAGGGGCTGAACGGGCCCGATCCACTGTCGCTCAAGGCCTATCAATACGACGCTGTGTGCAACGGCTTTGAAATTGCGTCCGGCTCGATCCGGAACCAGGAGCCCGAAACCATGGTCAAGGCCTTCGAATTGGTGGGGCTGTCGCGCCAGGACGTAGAAGAGCGTTTTGGCGGACTATACCGTGCCTTCCAATATGGAGCGCCACCCCATGGCGGCATGGCGGCGGGCGTCGATCGTATCGTCATGTTGCTGTGCGGTGCGCAGAACCTGCGAGAAATCACCGCTTTCCCGATGAACCAGCAGGCCGAAGATCTGCTGATGAGCGCACCAAGCCCCGCTTCCGCCAAGCAACTGCGCGAACTGGGTATCCGGCTCAATGTTCAAGAGAAATGAGGCGAGACGCCGGGCAGGGAACTGCCCGGTCCGCTCTTGCACTTAAGCTGCCATTAAGCGCATCTTGCTAGTAAAGGTGCCATCCAGGGTGGCCGGGCGACGCGTTGAAGACCAAATATCCCCAGATCCTGATGCTGCTAGGAGCGATGCTGGCCTTTGTGCCCATTCTGGCGGTGGATCATGTGCTGGACGCCTATGTGCGCTTCAAGGAAACTGACATCGCCGGACGCTCTGTCGCCGCAGTCAGCCGCCGCATTGAAACCGGGCTTCTCGAAGCGCTGACCAATCTCGACAAGGTTGCAGGAGCTCACCCCTCCTTGTGCAGCCCCGCCTTCATGGCCAATGTTGAAGGGGCCATCGATGCGAGCTTCAGCCTCAAGCAGGTGATCGTCGAAAACAGCGATGGGCTGCAATACTGTGCCGCGTTCGGGCGGACTGTTCGATATTCTCCGCTGTCCGCCAGTCTGCCGCTGGCTGAATACGAGGCCAGCATTCAGGTGGTCGCGCTGGGCGACATTGCCATGCCGGCCCTCAAGGTCGGCCGGGCCGCAGCGCTCGGCCGTACTGTGTCGGTCCTGGTGCCATTGATTGGGCCGACCAATGAAAGTCTGGCCCGCACTGTTCCCACTGGCGGCATGGTGCGCGTCATGCTTGCCGACGGTACCTCCGTGCTCACCGTGGGTGAGGCGACCGAGTTCGACACCAGCGCCGCACCGGCGGGTTTCATTTTCAGCCAGGCCTTTGCCGGCTCCTTTCCGGTCAAGGTCGCGACCGCCGTGCCCTTTGCCGCCGTCCGGGCCGGCTACGCGGATATAGATGTCGCCCTCACGATGATCGCCTGCCTCGCGAGTGGCGCATTCTTGCTGCTGGCGATCCACTACGTTCACAGCTCCCGGGTATCGGGCTACGAGCTGGAGCGAGCGATCGCAGCCGGGGAGATGCGGCCATGTTACCAGCCGGTGATCAACCTCCGCACCGGCGAACTGGTAGGCTGTGAAGTTCTGTGCCGCTGGGAGAAGCCGAGCGGCGAGGTGATTTCGCCAGGGGCCTTCATCGACTATGCCGAATCGACGGGGCTGGCTATTCCCATGACCCTCTCGCTCATGCAGCAGGTGAGGTTTGACCTGGACGAGTTGTGCCACCTCATGCCGACGCTGAAGGTCTCCATCAACCTGTTTGAAGGGCATTTCCGGGACGGCTCGGTGGTCGAGGATGTGCAGGCAATCTTCGAGGGATCATCGATCCAGTTTCACCAGCTGGTATTCGAGATCACGGAACGCAAGCCGCTGGGCAATTCGCAGCAGGCCCATAGCGTCATTGCGGGCTTGCATGCCTTGGGGGCTCGCCTGGCAATGGACGATGCCGGAACAGGTCACTCCAATCTGGCTTATCTGCAAACCCTTGGCGTTGATGTGATCAAGATCGATCGGGTGTTTATCGACATGATCAAACCAGGGACCACCAATGTGCCGGTGCTCGATGGCTTCATCGCCATGGCACGGGATTTGGGCTGTGAGATCGTCGCCGAAGGGGTGGAGACCGAGGCGCAGGCCCATTATCTGCGTGCCCACGGCGTAGTGCAGGCGCAGGGATTTATCTTTTCGCCCGCATTGCGCGCCGAGGCGTTCAGGGATTTGGCGATTGCCATCAACCACGCCGTGGCGGTGCGGCGCGACGCCATCAGCCTTGTGCCGAACGCCGCTTAAGCGTCATTGAAGCGCAATCTGGGCCATCTGCCCTTTTCAAGTCCGCTGAATGGTGGCACCAACACGCCGACCGGCCCAGCCGGAATTGGATGTGGAGGACACCGGATTGTCGACTGATATCAACGAGCAGCGGCGCGTTCTGCGTGAGGCAGCCCTTCACTTCCACGAATATCCCAAGCCGGGCAAGCTGGAAATCCAGGCGACCAAGCCGTTGGGCAATCAACGCGACCTGGCTCTCGCCTATTCTCCGGGCGTCGCGGCGCCTTGCGAGGAAATTGCCGCAAATCCCGATGCGGTGGCGCGTTATACATCCCGCCAGAATCTTGTCGCCGTGATCTCCAACGGCACCGCAGTGCTGGGGCTCGGCAATATCGGCGCCCTGGCCTCCAAGCCGGTGATGGAAGGCAAGGCCGTTCTGTTCAAGAAATTCGCCGGTATCGACGTGTTCGATCTGGAGATCGACGAGATTAATCCGGCCAAATTCATCGAGGCGGTCGCGCCGCTATGGCCAACCTTCGGCGGCATCAACCTTGAAGATATCCGTGCGCCCGACTGCTTCGAGATCGAAGAAGCGCTGCGCGAGCGCATGCCCATTCCCGTGTTCCATGACGACCAGCACGGCACCGCGATCATTGTTGGGGCGGCGGTGCTGAATGGCCTGGAACTGGCCGGCAAGCGGATCGAGGACGTCAAGATCTGCACATCGGGGGCAGGGGCGGCGGCCATTGCCTGCCTCAACGTCCTCGTGGCGCTCGGAGCCCAGTACGACAATATCTGGGTCGCCGATAAGGACGGACTGGTTACCCACAAGCGCAACGACGTCAGTGACAAGTGGCGTGGTCAATTCCGCCGCGTCAGCGATGCCACCACCCTCGCTGAGGTGATCGAAGGTGCCGATGTGTTCCTCGGCCTTTCGGCAGCTGGCGCGCTGAGCCCTGAAATGCTGCAAAAGATGGCGCCCAAGCCGTTGATCCTGGCGCTGGCCAACCCTTATCCCGAGATCATGCCCGAGGTCGCCAAGGCTACCCGCCCCGACGCCATGGTGTGTACCGGTCGCTCGGATTATCCCAACCAGGTCAACAACGTCCTGTGCTTCCCCTTCATCTTCCGGGGCGCGCTGGATGTAGGCGCAACAACCATCAACGAGGAAATGAAGCTGGCGGCGGTCCGCGCCATCGCCAAGCTCGCCCATGAACCGGGCCTGGAAGTTTCCCCCTCCGGCGCACCTGCGGTTTATGGCCCTGACCACATCATCCCCAATCCCTTCGATCAGCGCTTGATCCTGCGGATTGCGCCGGCCGTGGCGCGCGCCGCCATGGAAACCGGCGTTGCCAAGAAACCTATCGAGGACTTCGCGACTTACCACGACAGTCTCAACCGCTTCGTGTTCCGCACGGGGCTGGTCATGAAGCCGATCATTGATCGGGCGCAAGGCCAGAACAAGCGCATCGCCTTTGCCGATGGCGAGGACGAGCGCGTGCTGCGGGCAACCCAAGTACTGCTGGAAGATCGAATCGCCCGTCCCATCCTGATCGGCCGTCCAGCGGTGATCGAGGCCCGCATCGAAAGATTCGGCCTCAATCTGCGCCCAGGCGACGATTTCGAGGTGATCAATCCCGAAGACGATCCACGCTATCGCGACTACGTATCGCTGTTCCACTCCCTGGTGGGCCGTGATGGCGTCACCCCCGACACGGCCCGGCAGGTGGTGCGCACCAACACCACCGTGATTGGCGCTTTGGCCGTCAAGCGCGGTGAAGCCGATGCGCTGATCTGCGGCTTGCAAGGGCGCTTCATCAAGCATGTTCGCGATATTCGCTCGGTGATCGGGCTGCAGGACGGCGTAAGCGATGTTTCGGCGCTGTCCCTGCTGATCATGCCGCGCGGCGCGTTCTTCCTGGCGGACACCTATGTCAACATGGACCCGACGCCCGAGGAAATCGTGGCCATCGCCCTGCAGGCCCGCAGTCACCTCAAGCGCTTCCATATCGAGGCGCGAGTGGCCCTGCTGAGCTATTCCAATTTTGGCTCGCGCGATGGCGACAGCGCCTACAAGATGCGCGAGGCCTACCGGCAGCTCAAGGCCATTGCGCCCGAGATGATCGTTGAAGGCGAGATGCAGGGCGACCTGGCGCTCAACGAGGAACTGCGCGAGCGTTACATTCCGGATACGGTGCTGCGGGGTGAAGCCAACCTCCTGATCTTCCCCAATCTGGACGCGGCCAACCTATCAATGACGCTGCTCAAGGAAATGAACAACGCGCTTTCCGTCGGTCCCTTGCTGATGGGGCCCAAGGCACCGGCTCATATTCTGGCGCCCTCGACCACGAGCCGCGGCATCGTCAATGTGGCTGCGATTGCAGCGACTGAAGCGCTGGCACTGGCCGACGCTAATCAGCAGGCGTGAAATGGGCGGGCCTTGGAGGCCCGTTCGTTCCCGACACTAAAACAGCGGAGATGGCAACGGGACGTTAAATCCTTGTAGAGCATGATGGGTTGGTTCAACATATAGCTGGCCTCTATGCCAACCCGTCTCAAGCGACCTCCTTTCTGGCGTGCCCTTGGCCTGACCGCAGCCTTGCTCGCGTTCCAGGGTTATCTCGGATTCTCTGCCATTGGCGGACAATTCGGCATCGAAAATCGCGCGCAGATTCTGGCTGATATCGATGTGCTCCGGAATCAATCATCGGCTCTCCAGGCTGAGATCGACGCCTACAAGCATCGCGGCACGCTGATGGACACGCGCCGTCTGGACCCCGATCTCGTAACGGAACGCGCCCGTGCCTTGTTGAACATGGCCAACGAAGCAGACATCATCGTCATGGTGGATCGCGGCACGGGTAAACCGCTTTCCGGTTCATTTGACGAATTAGCCCAAGATCGGTTAAAGGCTATTCTGGACGCAGAAACAACGCTTTAGCGCGTTTTTCGTCGCTGACCTGCTGCTTGCTGATTCCTGCAGCCTTGCGCTACCCTGCCGATCTATGGCCAATTCGGCCGAGCGTATTTTTCCCTCATAGCGGAGCGCTTCCGATGGCGCGTAAGGGTGTAGCCGGCATGGCAGTGACGCAATCAAATGTTCCCGAATTCACTGCAGAACAGGAACTCGAAGCATTCCGCGAAATGCTGCTGATCCGGCGTTTTGAGGAAAAGGCCGGCCAGATGTATGGCATGGGCCTGATCGGCGGATTCTGTCACCTCTATATCGGCCAGGAAGCGGTGGTCACCGGCGTCACCATGGCCAGCCAGAAGGGCAAGGACGCCCAGATCACCGGCTACCGCGACCATGGACCTATGCTGGTCATGGGCCTTGATCCCAAGGGTGTCATGGCCGAGCTCACCGGACGTCAGGGCGGCTTGTCCAGGGGCCAGGGCGGCTCCATGCACATGTTCTCCAACGAGCACCGCTTTTATGGCGGCAACGGCATTGTTGGTGCGCAGGTTTCGCTTGGGGCGGGGCTTGCCTTTGCCGCCAAGTACCGCGGCGACAACTCCGTTAGCCTGGCGTATTTCGGCGACGGCGCCGCCAATCAGGGCCAGGTTTATGAGAGCTTCAACATGGCCAAGCTGTGGAAGCTGCCGGTCGTGTTCATCATTGAAAACAACAAGTATGCCATGGGCACCTCGATCGAGCGTGCTGCGGCAACCACAAATCTGTCCAAGCGTGGCCTGAGCTTCGATATCCCGGGCGAGCAGGTGGACGGCATGGATGTGCGGCTGGTTTACGATGCCGCCAAGCGCGCCATTGAGCATGCGCGCTCGGGGCAGGGGCCCTATATCCTGGAAATGCTGACCTACCGATATCGCGGCCATTCCATGTCTGATCCGGCGAAATACCGGAGCAAGGACGAGGTCACCAAGTATCGCCAGGAGCGCGATCCCATCGAGCAGGTTCGTGCTCGCCTGCTGGAAGGTGGCCTCGCCACCGAAGACACCCTCAAGCAGCTGGAGAACGAAATCCGCGCCATCGTCACCGAAGCCGCCGATTTCGCTACCAATGATTCCGAGCCGGATGCCGCCGAGCTCTGGACCGACATAACCGTGCCGGCTTGAGGC
>JAQGKH010000209.1 GCA_028290225.1 Devosia sp.
CCCCGTTCAGCACCACATCGCGCCGGCCCACCTCTGGCATCGGCTCCTTGCCCGGCCCGAAATCGCGCAAGGCGCCGCAAATGGCGGTTTTCCTGCCCGCCAGCACGAGCGCGAGCAGTTCGTCCGCCAGTTCCGGCGAGTCGCCAAACCTGAACTGGATGGCATCGGTATATGGGGGCGGCAGGTCAGCCATGGGGTTTAGCTCGACAGCCCGCCAAACAGGGTAGGCAGGTCCAGCGGGCGGAAGCCGTAGTGGTCGAGCCAGCGCTGGTCGGCGTCAAAGAACTGGCGCAGATCGGGCATGCCGTATTTCAGCATGGCGATGCGGTCGATCCCCATGCCCCAGGCAAAGCCCTGATACACATCGGGGTCGAGCCCAGCATTGCGGATCACATTGGGATGCACCATGCCGCAGCCCAGGATCTCGAGCCAGTCATTGCCTTCGCCAATTCTGACCTCGTTGCCGGAGCGATCGCAGCGCACATCCACTTCCATCGAAGGTTCGGTGAAGGGAAAAAAGCTGGGGCGGAAGCGCAGGGTCACATCGGGCACTTCGAAATAGGCCTTGAGGAACTCCTCCAGGACCCAGCGGAGCTGGCCGATATGGCTGGATTTGTCGATCACCAGCCCCTCAACTTGGTGGAACATGGGCGTATGGGTCTGGTCGGAATCGTTGCGGTAGGTGCGGCCGGGGATAACCACGCGGATCGGCGGCTCCATCGCCGGCGTGATATAGCTGGCGGCCGGCTTTTCGCCTGTTTGTTGCATCACGCGCACCTGGACGGGCGAAGTATGGGTGCGTAGCAGCTTCTTGACCCCGTCTGGGCCCGGCTTCATGAAAAACGTGTCGTGCATCTCCCGGGCCGGATGGCCCTCCGGGAAATTCAGCGCCGTGAAATTATAATCGTCCGTCTCGATGTCTGGCCCCTCGGCTATGGAAAAGCCCATATCCGAAAAGATCGCGGTGATTTCATCCAAGGCCTGGCTGATGGGGTGGATGCGGCCCCGTGCCGTGGGAGCAGGTTGCAGCGGCAGGGTGATATCCAGGGTTTCCGCCGCCAGCCGCGCCTGCAGCGCCTCCGCCTCAAGCGCTGTCGCACGCGCTTCGATCAGGCCGGCAATTTCGTTCTTCAGGCCGTTGATCGCTGGCCCCGCCGATTTACGCTCCTCGGGCGCCATGCTGCCCAGCGAGGCCAGCAGGGCCGAAACGCTGCCCTTCTTGCCCAGCGCCGAAACGCGCACGGCATCGAGCGCGGCGCCATCACCTGCCCGGGCAATGGCATCGGCAAGCTCGGTGCGGAGAAGATCGATCTGCTGAACAAGGGACATGGCGTGATCCGGAAAAAACTGAGCGCGGTTAGACCAAAACAAAGCGCCTTGCACCAGCCCTTCCGGGTGGCACAAGGCGCAATGATGACCTCAGCGAAGGAGAGTCTTAGGCAGAAACGCGGGCGTGCGTAGTGGCTTCAACGCCTTCCAGATACGCCAGGGCTGCCTTGGCCTTTTCGACCAGTGCGCCGAACGCTGCGGGCTCGGTGATCGCGAGATCGGAGAGCACCTTGCGGTCAACGGCGATCTCAGCCTTGCTGAGGCCGTCGATAAATCGACCATAGGTCAATCCGTAATCGCGCACGGCAGCATTGATGCGCTGAATCCATAGCGCGCGGAAGTTGCGCTTCTTGACGCGGCGATCGCGGTAAGCGTACTGGCCGGCCTTTTCCACCGCCTGCTTGGCAATGCGGATGGTAGACTTGCGACGACCGTAATAGCCCTCGGCAGCCTTCAAGACCTTCTTGTGACGGGCGTGGTTGGTAACGCCTCTTTTAACGCGTGACATGTGTCAGGGTCCTTTCGAGAGCGTTAGCGGTTATAGGGCATGTACCACTTGACCAGCGATTCATCGCCCTTCTGCAGGATCTTGGTCCCGCGATTGGTGCGAATATACTTGGCCGAGTGGTTGATCAGGCGGTGGCGCTTGCCGGCGACGCCGGCCTTGACGCGACCGGTAGCCGTGAAGCTGAAACGCTTCTTGGCGCCCGATTTGGTCTTCATCTTGGGCATTTTGCGGGTCCTTGGTGTTCGTGGATAGACTGAGGGCCTATCGCGTTCAAAGACCGCCACGGCATGCCTTGGGGCCGGGCGATCCGGAGAAGTCGGCTCTATAGGGGCAAAGCCCACTCAAGGCAAGTCCCTCCGCGTGAGGGGGCGTTGGTCTTGAACGAGACCCTTGGTTGACCCATATGCTGGCAAGGCGCGCGATGCTGCACTTGTCGGGTCTGCGCCAATGCGTTGCTTGCGATCAAGGACGGCGTTGATGTCACGTGTTTCGGTGTTTTCCGCGCCCTTTCTGCTCGGCTTTGACAGCCTGGAAGAACGGGTCGACCGCCTCGCCAAGGCGGCTGAGGGCTATCCTCCATATAACATAGAGCGCAGCCTTGCGCCCGATGGCACCGAGCGCTTCCTGGTGTCCATCGCCGTTGCGGGTTTCTCTCCCCAGGAACTCGAGGTGACCGCGGAGGACAGCCAGATCCTGGTACGCGGCCGACAGAAGGACGAGGGCGGGCGAGAGTTCCTGCATCGGGGTATTGCCGCGCGGCAGTTCCAGCGCTCGTTCCTGCTGGCCGAGGGTATGATCGTCAAGGATGCAACTTTAAGCCACGGTATGCTCGTTGTTACTATCGAGCGCCCACAAGCGCCCAAGATTGCCCGGCGCATAGACATTCGCTCAGTTTGAGGAAAGGGCCGAACATGTACGAAAAGCGTAACACAGAAAATCCAGCCGAGACCTTGGCGCACCCGCTGAAGTCCCTGACTCGCGCCCAGTTCGCAGCCCTTGGCGGCAGTGCGGTCGCCTATGTACGGCCAGTTGGCGGAGACGTGCTTTCCGCCATGATCGAGGAAGCCCAGTTCAGCGAAGACGAAGTGTACCAGCTTGTCATGGCAGCTGACGGCACGCCTTTGCTGGTGACCGATACCGAGGACGCGGTCAGCGAATGGCTGGGCGACCGCAACCTGGGTCTCGCCACCCTGCACTAAATCCCTGGATTACAGAATGGCAGCCTAGCTCAGACGCCGTGATGGGGCGCGGGCGGGCTGTTCAGAATGGCGTAAAGCTGCGCTGCATCCCCGGCGCGGCGCAGTTCTTCCACCACTGCTTCCGTGCGCAGCAATCGAGCCACACGGGAAAGCGCCTTTAGGTGGTCGGCTCCGGCTCCCGCCGGCGCCAGCAACATCATGATCAGATCAACCGGCTGATCGTCCACGGCATCGAATTCGATGGGCTGGTCGAGCCGGGCAAACACCGCCGTCACCTTTTTGATGCCGGCGGTTTTTCCGTGGGGTATCGCGATGCCGTTGCCCAAGCCCGTGGAGCCGAGCGCTTCACGGTCGGTTATGGCTTCCAGGATGTCGTTGCTGTCCAGGCCGGTTAGTTCCGCAGCACGTTGGGCAAGCTCTTCGAATAGCTGGTGCTTGGATTGCACTCCGGTACAAGCAAGCACCGCACGATCAGCCAGAATTTCGGCCAATTCCATCACTATAGCCTTAATCTAGATTACTTGGGTGCAGCAGCCACTTGGGTCTAGTTTGCGCCCAGCGCTGGATCGATCCAGCCAATATTGCCATCGGACCGGCGGTAAACCACATTCAGGCCGCCATGTCCAGCGTGGCGGAACATCACCGCTCCGGCACTGGTCATGTCGAGCTCCATGACGGCCTCCTCAACCGTGAGGGAGCGCAGGTTCTTGGTGCTTTCCGCAATCACGGGTGGAGCGTAGTCTTCCGGCAGTTCTTCGTGCTGATCGGACGAGCCGAGCACGGTATACTGGGCGGGAGATCCGTCGGCCTGTACCGGCTCGGTTTGCCCGATGCCAAACCCGCCGCGCCGATAGGATTTGAGCTTGCGGTTGTAACGGCGCAGCCGTTTTTCGATGTGCTGCGTCATCAGCTCATAAGCGGCAATCGCATCCCCGCCAATGGCGCTGGCCTGCAGCACCGCTCCGGTATCCAGATGCACCACGCAGTCTGCCAGAAAGCCGCTTCCGTCGGGAGTAAGGGTGAGGTGGCCATCATAATGGCCGTCAAAATACTTTCCCACCACCGCGTCGATATAGTCCTCCGCGCGACCGCGCAGGGCCTCGCCGACATCCATGTTCTTTCCCGAAACGCGTAAGCTCATGGTATCCTCTTTCTTTGTTCTCGCTTGATGCGCCGGCACCAAACACCACTTGGTGACCGCCTCGAAGCGCGGCCCTCAGTGTGCAGGGCTAAGTCCGGCCACAGGCATCCAACGCGTAACTTGCCTTATGGGTTCGAAGCGGGACGTTGCGATATCGGCGCATGGTCCGATTGGCGAGCGGACGTGCCCGCGCTTCAGGCCACCGTCGCCAGATCGCGCTTTTGCCGGCGGCGGATAACCGAGGACGGGATGTTCATTGCCTCCCGGTACTTGGCCACGGTGCGGCGCGCCAGTTCAATGCCTTGCTCGCGCTTGAGCAGCGCCGCAATCGTGTCATCTGAAAGGATGTCGCTGGCCGCCTCGCCGTCGATCAACTGGCGAATACGATGGCGCACGGCCTCGGCCGAGTGATCGCTGCCCCCATCCGAAGCCGCAATCGCGGTGGTGAAGAAATATTTCATCTCGAACAGCCCGCGCGGCGTCGCCAGATATTTGTTGGAGGTGACTCGGCTCACCGTTGATTCGTGCATGTCGATCGCCTCGGCGACCATCTTGAGCGTCATGGGACGCAGATGGGCAACGCCATGGCGCAAGAATCCATCCTGCTGCCGCACGATCTCGGCCGCGGTCTTGACGATGGTTTGCGCCCGCTGGTCCAGGCTCTTGGCCAGCCAGTTGGCGCTGGCAAGGCAGTCCGACAAAAACGCCTTGTCCCCGGGCTCCCGCGTCCGCTTGGACACAGTTGCATAGTAGACCCGGTCCACCAGCACCCGGGGCAAGACCTCGCTGTTGAGCTCGATGGCCCAGCCACCATCGGCACCGGGGCGCACGAACACATCGGGGACCACGGCTTCGGCGGGACCGCTGTCGAATGCCAGTCCCGGCCTTGGATCGAGCCGGCGCAACTCGGCAATCATGTCGAGCAGGTCTTCCCGGTCGCATCCGATGGCGCGCTGCAGCGCCGTCAGGTTGTGCTCGGCCAGCAGGGGCAGATTGGCCAGCAAGGCACCCATCAGGGGATCGAGCCGATCCGCTTCGCGCAACTGGATGGCCAGGCATTCAGCTAGGTCGCGCGCAAATACGCCCAGCGGCTCGCAGCCATGCAGAGCTTCCAGAACAGCTGTCACATCGGCCAGTTCGGTGCCCAGCTGCTCGGCCGTGCTCTCCAGCGGGGCGGTCAGATAGCCGGCCTCGTCGAGCTGCCCGATCAAGGCCCGGGCGATGAGCCGGTCCGAAGCGGTCCGCAACAGCAGGTTGGCCTGCCGCTGCAGATGATCGGAAAGCCGCGGCCGTGCCGTCAGGAACTGGTCAAGGTCGGGTGCCTCGCTCCAGTCCACGGCGCCGTCGCGTCCGCCGGCAGCGCCGTTCCCGTTCAGGCTGGGCTGTTCGGGAAAGACATTTTCCACCGCCGTATCAAAGCTTTCCGCAATCGCCTCGGCGCTGGGAAGATGGGCCGCAATTTCCAAGCTCTGGGGGAAATCGCTGCCCATTGGTTCAGCGGCGTCGCTCGGCTCGGCGAGGCCGGCAGAAGGCTCGGCTTCGGCGCGCTCCAGCATTGGATTGCGCAGCAATTCGGCTTCCACGAAATCGTTGAGCTCAAGGTGGCTCAGCTGCAGCAACCGAATCGATTGCATCAGCTGTGGCGTCAGGGCCAGGCTCTGCGCCTGCCGAAACTCCAGCCGCGGCCCAAGTGCCATGCCCTGTCCTCATGCCCGTTTGCGACCCGTGGGCCGCGCTTCCCGGGCGCAACATGGCGCAATTACCGACCGGCGGCAAGTTCTATGCCAACTTTGATGGCTGCGACCTTGCCGCTCAGATCGCGAAGTTTTCACCGAGATAAACCCGGCGGGCATCGGGATCCGCACTGATGGTTTCAGGCTTGCCCTGGATCATCACCTTGCCACCGTGAATCAGATAGGCCCGATCTACGAGGCCAAGGGTTTCGCGCACCGCATGGTCGGTGATCAAGACGCCGATGCCGCGTTGCGTCAGCTGCTTGACCAGCCCCTTGACCTCGGCCACCGCAATCGGGTCGACGCCGGCAAACGGCTCGTCGAGCAGCATGAACACCGGATCGGCCGCCAGGGCGCGGGCCAGCTCGACGCGCCGCCGTTCGCCGCCCGAAAGAGCAAGCGCATTGGCCTGGGCCAGGTGGCTAATGGAGAACTCAGCAAGTAAGGCTTCGAGGCGCGCCTCCCGCTCCTTGCGTCCTCGCACATGGTTTTCCAGCACCGCCATGATGTTGCCGCGCACCGATAATCCGCGGAAAATGGAAGGCTCCTGTGGTAAATAGCCGATCCCCAGCTGGCCGCGCTGGAACAAGGGGAGGTGGGTGATGGGGCGCCCATCCAGCCGAATATCGCCGGCATCGGGTTTGACCAGTCCCATGATCATGGTGAAAACGGTTGTCTTGCCCGCGCCATTGGGGCCGAGCAGCCCGACCGCTTCTCCGCGGCGCACAGCGATGGACACATCGCGCACCACGACGCGCCTGCCAAAGCTCTTGGCCAGGCTGTGCGCGACCAGCCACCCGGTCTGGTCGATCCGGCCCTGGGGGCGCTGTTCGCTCATTGGGCAGTGAATACGCCGGTGACCCGCCCGCCCTTGCCGCCGGTGAACGTGGATACATTGGTTGCAAGGTTGACCACGAGTTCGCCGGCGTCAACCGTGCCGCCCGCATTGGTGACCTTGACATTTCCCGTGAGGCGCAACAACTGATCCCCCGGCGTGAAAACCGCTCGCTCCCCCGTTGCGGTCTGGTCGGGCGTTTGGAGCTTCACCGCCCCCGTCGCCTCGAAATTCTCGATATCGGTGGTACCGCCCGCGCCATAGTTCGCCACCACCTTGCTGGCCCAAACCTTCACGCTGGGATGGTTGACCACGACATTGCCGGTAAACACCGCTTCGCGCCCCGCTTCATTGAGCATGAACAGATCGGCCGTGATGGCGACCTTGTCTTGAGCCGCAACGAAACTGGAGCAGCCAAGCACGAACAGGGTCGACAACAGTGTGCGAGCGATCATGGTGCATTGGCTCCGGGCGTGGAGGGCAGGGTGACGGTCGCATCGGTGAATGTCCAGACGCTGTTGCCCGCATCGTAGCGGATCCCCGATGCGGTCAACTTGGTGCCGTCGTCATATTGGATGTTCACGGCGCCATCCCCGGTCAGGGTTTGCGCACTCCAGTCGAACACCGAATGACGGATCGTGCCGCTGGCGCCGGCACTATCGACGATATTGGCCGTGCCCTGGATCTGGACCAGCCGCTGCGCGGTATCCAGCACGGCACTCTCGGCATTGGCGTTGATGGTGGTGCCGTCGGCGCGTACGATGCTGAGCGCCGCCTCCCGCAGCGCGATCTGCTCGGTAGCGTTGAGCATCGCCTGGGCATCGCTGGCCCGCACGCGGTAAGCCGAGCCATCCGAAAGCACCCCGGCATATTCGGGCGCTTCCACCCGGATGCTTTCGCGGTCCATGCTGATCTCGCCAATGCTGAACTGGTCGAGAAGGCTGGACAGGTAGAGCTG
>JAQGKH010000229.1 GCA_028290225.1 Devosia sp.
CCAATAGGAAATTAAGCTACATTGGTTACGCAAAGCAAGTCAATGCATGCCACGTGGGTGGATCAGCCCTCTCCCGCCTTGCGCTACATCAAACGAGGCTGGTGCGGCTATAATACCTTGTTTATACACGACAAATCGCACATTTCCCGCACCGATCGACATTGGTTGACATAGTCGAGGTCGCTTTCTATATTCGAACCAATTGCAACATTGGTTCGGTAGTAATGCCAGTGAAGATCGAGACTATTGACGACCAGAGCGCCGCAGCAAAATTGCGCATGTTCCTGGCCGACGCCGAATTGCCCAGTGATGGCCGGTTGCCACCTGAGCGGGAACTGGCGGAAACTCTGGGCGTTGGCCGCGCTGCCCTGCGCAAGGCACTTTCTACCCTGCAGGCCGAGGGTCAACTCTGGCGGCATGTTGGCAAGGGCACATTCACTGGCAGCCGCCCCATCGACACTGTCGCCGATGTCACTGCAATGGCCCAACGCAGCAACCCCATTGAGGTCATGGGCGCACGAATTGCTATCGAACCCGAGATCGCCCGCTGTGCCGCACTTAACGCCACTCCCGCGCAGGTCGCAGAGATGCGCAACTGCGTCGCCCGAACCAGCCAGGCACCCTCATGGCGGCAATACGAACTGTGGGACAACAAGCTGCACCGCACCATTGGCGAGGCAACTCAGAACAGCCTGCTCCTGGGGCTCTTGGACACCCTCAATGCCGTGCGACGCGAGGTTACCTGGGGGAGGCTGCGGGATAATCCGGTGCGCCCGCCCGCCGATCATCACAGCTTTTCCGAGCATGAGCGGATAGTCGACGCCATCGCTCACCGGGACACGGCCGAGGCGGCCGCCTGGATGCGTGCGCATCTACAGAGCGTTGAGCGGCACCTGCGCGACTCTTAGCCCTCTGGCATCATACCGCCCGGAGTTACTTCGCTCGGAAGAGCAATGCATCCCTGCTGCTGACCTCTCAAAGGAATGTTCATAGGCAAGATCAAAGTCGCCGATCCGGTCGTGATCTCGACGGCAACGAGGTGACCCTGGCGGGCGATCAAGGACAAGCTCGTCCATCCCTATCTCGATCTGCAAATCGAATAGCGCCGGCGGGGATTGCTTGGAATACAGGCGTTATGCCCTCAAGCCTCCGCGCACGGAAGTTAGTCACCGCGGCATGAAGCCTTGCTGGCTCGCGCCAAGCAAAGCCGCTAGGCTCGTTCACAGGCGGCTGGACAGCGTCTTTGCCGAATTGGTGGTGGAGGCCGCGTCCATTGCGTTTGGCAGGCGATAGGGCCGCCTCCACGCTATCCCAAGGGTGACTGATGAAAGTGATCGTGCATGATAATGGCGATGCGCTCGGCGCGAGTGCCGCCAGGCAGGGCGCTGCGGCGATTGCCGAAGCTCTGGAGCAAGGCGGCAAAGCCACGATCATCGTTGCGACCGGCGCCAGCCAATTTGCCATGCTCGAGCGCCTGGTTTCCTACGATCTCGACTGGGCGCAGGTTAGCGTGTTTCATCTCGATGAATATGTGGGGCTGCAGTCGAGCCATCCAGCCAGTTTCCGGCGTTATCTGCGCGAGCGGTTTGTGGATCGGCTACCGCCTCTGGCCGAGTTTGTTGCAGTAAACGGGGACTCGCCGGATCTCGAGGCTGAACTGGCGCGGCTGAACGCCCGCCTGGGGGCCCAAACCGTTCATGTGTGCTTTGCCGGCATCGGTGAAAACTGCCATCTGGCCTTCAATGACCCCCCAGCCGATTTCCACACTAAAAGTCCCTATATCGTGGTCGATCTCGACCTGGCCTGCCGCCAGCAGCAATTGGGGGAAGGCTGGTTCGAGAACCTCGATGCCGTGCCGACACGGGCCATCTCCATGAGCGTCCACCAGATCATGAAGGCCCAAAAGATCGTGCTGTCGGTGCCCGACCGGCGCAAGGCCAGGGCAGTGC
Source organism: Devosia sp. (assembly GCA_028290225.1). Taxonomy (GTDB): domain Bacteria; phylum Pseudomonadota; class Alphaproteobacteria; order Rhizobiales; family Devosiaceae; genus Devosia. Next base: position 1,950 of record JAQGKH010000229.1, read on the forward strand.
GCCAAGCGGTGCAGGAAGCGGTTTCCCCGATCTACCCGGCTTCCATTCTCCAACGGCACCCTGATGCGACCTTGCATCTTGATCGGGCATCGTCGAGCCTGCTGGCATGATCAGCGACGGGCCGTCCGACCTTCGGGTCAATGTCCATGCCGGTGTCGACTTCAACGATCTGGGGATCACTGCGGCCCGGCTGGACCAGACTGCCCCCGACCGGGCCATCGCCATGGCCGCTGCTGCGCCAAGGCGGGCCCTGGCCAACTCCATGGAACGTGCCCGGACCCAGAGGAACGCGGGCCGGGGGCGGCGGAGCACCGACCTCGTGCCAACGCTGGAAGCCCTGGCCCGCTAAGCCAGCGCGATCACGCGCGTATGGCCGAGCACAGCGGGATCATCGAAGTGCGCCGCCGGATCGCCATTGGTGATCAGCACGTCCACTTCGGCCAGCTGGGTGACCACATGGGGCGCGCGTCGCCCGAATTTTTCGACATGGGCGACAAGGATCACCCGCCGGGCGTGCGGCAGGATGGAGCGCACCAGATCCACTTCCATGGGATCGAACTCCTGTACCGTCCCATCCCGGTCGATGGCACTGGCGCCGATAACGGCAAGGTCGAATTTGAAGCGCTGCCGGCTCTCGTCAGCCAAGGTAAGGACGGACGAGTCCTTGTTGCGAACATAGCCACCATAGACATAAACAGTGGCATCGGTCTTGAGCGCACAGGAATGGGCGACTTCCAGGTTCGGGGTGGCGATCAGCACGCCGGGATGCCGCGCGAGCACCTCGTGCAGCGAGTCAAATGTGGTGCCGAGCCCCACAAAGATCGTGGCGCCAGGTTCAAGGAACTCCTCCAAAGCCGCGACCAGACGGCGTTTCACCAGGACTTGGGTGCCATGGCGCTCGTCATAGGTATGATGGGCCACGCCCGGTGATGCAAAGGCGCCACCAAATCCCTTTTGCAGCAGCCCCTGGTGTTCAAGCGTGCGCAGGTCGCGCCGGATGGTCTGGTAGGTCACATCGAACTGGGCCGCGAGCTGCGCCACCGACGCCGCACCATTGGCGCGCACGGCCTGGAGGATCGCCTGCCGGCGCTCGGCGGCCCGGCTCCCTTCGGCTGGCACTGCATCAGGCAGATTGCCGACGCGTGGCGCTGTTTCGCCGCTCATTTGAGGCGCACGCCGAGATAGCTGCGGTCATCGGTGAGTTGCGTGGCAATGGTGCCCTTGGTGCTCATATAGCGTCCGATCTTGTGTGGATCCTCTGCTTCGACCTCCTGGAAAGCGGCTTCCCATGCGGCGATGCCGAACCCGGCCCCCATTTTGAAATAGCCATCCGAGAAGAGTTCGATGGTTTCGATTTCAGCCAATGGATAGCTGCGCGTCTCGATGAAGCGACCAGGGACGGGGAAGCCGTCAATGCCGCCATAGCCCAGCACTGGCTCGGTGACATTCTGGAACTGCCCCTGCCCATGCGAGATGCCGTGCTGGATGAGCAGCAGCAATTCGTGCTCGGGCACGCTGGGCAGATGATGCCGGCAAGCTGCCAGGGCGCGCATTTCTATGCTTTGGACGATCTCGGCGGCTGCGGTCAGGCTGCCGGCCGGCTGGTTGCGGGTGCCCTGCCATGTCATCGAGGCGGCAAGCTGGTCGCATGCCTCGACAGGGCGACCCTGTGCCTCGAAATAGCGCCAGGTTTCGCGACGGAGGATGGCGGTGACATCGTCGAGGGGCTTAAGAACCTGAAGGCTTTGCGCGCCATTGATACGGATGCCGCTGTCACCCACCGCGACAATCTCGAGGCGATCGCCAAGCAAGAGCGCCGCCATGACCGTGCAGCCGGCACGCAGCTTCCAGTCGGCTTCCACCGCAGCCAGCGCCCCGTGGGCGACATAGCCGGCATGGATGGCCTGGCCCAGATAGGCAACGAGATGCTCACCGCCGCGGAACTGTAGCTGGGGCTGATCGGCCTGCCCCTGTGCCAGAAGAAAGGTTTCAATGGCGCGCTTGACCATGCGGGACGCGAACTGCCCCGACAGCATGCCGCCATAGCGCGTTCCATTGCGATCGGTTACGCCGTCGATAACGGCGTAACCAAGATTGGGCATGACCACGAGGCTGTCTTCGTTGGTTTCGGGGTGACCGAACTTCTTGCCCAGCGTAAAAGCTTCAAGCTGCCTCATGGGTCCTGCTCTAATGGTGTGTTCGGAGTGGGTGGCTCACTCGCCGATGGCGGTGCGCCATTGCGCGAGCACGGCTTCGGCCCCGCCAAATTCGCTCAGAGGCTTGACGTTGATCAGGCTCAGATCTGCGAGCGCGGGCGTGCCGGCCGGGCCTGCCACATCCAGACGCACCGATCGGCGCCCGATATCCATGGCCAGCTTTTCCTGTGTCGACTTCGACATTGCCCAATCAATAAAGGCCTTGCCGCCTTCGGGATTGGGGCTGCCCTTGACCAGCGCCACGCCGTCGGGCGTTGCCGCCGTGCCGTCCGTCAGGTGCACGATGGAGATGGGGGCACCGCCCTGGACATATTCCAGCGCATTGTCTTCCAGCGTCAGGCCCATCGGGGTTTCGCCGTCGGCGACAAAGCGCGGCACGGCGCCCGATGAATCGGCAAAAACGAAGTTCTTGGCGATCTCGGCATATTTGTCCCAGCCTTCATCGCCAAAAACGGTCAGCACCGTCTGGAGCTGCTGCATGGCAGAACCGGAACCATCGGCCCGAGCGGTGGCGATCTGCCCTGACCACTTCGGATCGGCCAGTTCCGCCCACGTCTTGGGAGCGGTATCGAGAGGCTGCAGGTCGGTATTGACTGCCAGAACGTAGACCACGGCCGTGTAAGGCGTCCAGCTGCCATCCTTGACGAACTGGGGATCGATCTGGTCGGCCTCTGGCGGCGTATAGGGCTCGAGCAAGTCCTTGAGCTCAGTCAGCTGGCTGCCTGAAATGGACCAGATGACGTCGGCAGCAGGCGAACCGGCTTCGGCCTGCACGCGCTTGGCGATGTCGCCCGAGCCCAGCTTGACCACTTCGGCCTTGAGGCCGGTTTCCTGCTCGAAGATGGGGAGCAGCGTGTCCACGATGGACGACTTGTGAGCGGTGTAGATGACCACCGAGCCGTCCTGGGCCAGCGTCAGCGAGGTCATGCTGGTGGTTGCGATGAGCGCCGCCGCTGAAAGTGCCAGAAATGTACGTTTGCGAATGTTCATTCGAATCCTCCGGTTCGTTTTGGATCATTCTTCGACCTCGATGATCCTGACCCACGCTGAAACATGTTGCAATACGAAACTATGTCGGTGTCATATGGCGAACCGCGCTCGAGCAGGGAGTACGCATGAGCTATCTGGAGATCCGTAACGCGACCAAGCAGTTCGGAGCCGGCTTCATAGCGCTGAATGGTGTGTCGGTTGCGGTTGAGCGTGGCGAATTCTTCACGCTGCTCGGGCCCAGCGGTTGTGGCAAGACTACCTTGCTGCGCTCGATTGCCGGCTTCAATGATCTGACCTCGGGCGAGATCGCCCTGGATGGCTCGAACCTGCGCATCGTGCCGCCGCACCAACGCGACATCGGCATGGTGTTCCAGGACTATGCGGTGTTTCCCCACCTTACCGTCTTCGACAATGTCGCTTTCGGGCTCAAGCCCCGCAAGGTGCCAGCGGCTGAAATCAAGACGCGCGTGACCCAGGCGCTGGAAGCGGTTCGGCTCGGTGCCATGGCCGAGCGCCTGCCGGCGGCCATGTCAGGGGGCCAGCAACAGCGTATCGGGCTTGCCCGGGCAATGGTCATCAACCCGCGCCTGCTGCTGATGGATGAGCCGCTTTCCAACCTCGATGCCAAGCTGCGCATCGAGCTGCGCGAGGAAATCCGCGATATCCAGAAGCAGGTTGATATCGCCACCATCTATGTGACGCACGACCAGGAAGAGGCGCTGGCGATCTCGGACCGCATCTGCGTGATGAATGCGGGCCGCATCGAGCAGGTGGGCACGCCCCAGCAGATCTATGGCAATCCGCAGACGCGGTTCGTCGCCGAATTTGTTGGCACGCTCAACGTCTTCTCCCCCGGCCCGGCTCTGGACGGCATGCTCGGCCAACTCGGTCTGACCGCGCCGGCTGGCGCCACCTGGGCGGTGCGCCCGGAACGGCTCGACCTGGCGGCGCGCGGCGGTGCTCCAGACAGCGTGGCCGTGCTCGATGGAACCGTGACGAAATACACCTATCTGGGCCGCGAAGCACAGGTGCAGGTGGAAACGCCGGCCGGGCTCATTGTTGTTCAATTGGCCAACCCCGGAATATCGGCCACCAGGAGCACGGGTGAAGCAGTAGCCGTGCTGGTGCCGCGCGATGCACCCATGGCATTCGGCGCCGATGGCGTCCGCATCGGAGGGTAGCGTCATGCCGCGCTTCAATTTCTGGGCCGTGGTGATGATTCTCACCTGGGTGCTGCTGTTCGTGCTGCTGTTCATCCCGGTCGGCTCGGTGCTGGTTTCCAGCCTTTTCGACCAGGAGGGCCAGCTTACGGGCGCCAACTACCTCCAGTTCTTGAGCGAGCCGCGCTTTCACAGGGCGTTCCTCAACACGCTGGTGGTCGGCTTTGGCGGCCTGTTTGGAGCCCTGCTGCTGGGCTCGATCATGGCCTTCTGCGTGTCGCGCTTTGTTATCCGGGGCGGCAAGTTCGTTTCGCTGCTGGCGATCCTGGCGCTGGTGTCCCCCCCCTTTATCGGCGCCTACTCCTGGATCGAGCTTTTCGGCGCTGGCGGGGTGGTGCGCGGCTTTCTGCGGGATTGGGGGATCAACATGCCACCCATCTATGGGGTGGGCGGCATCCTCATCGTCTTCTCGCTGAAATTCTATCCTTACGTCTACCTGATGGTGTCGGGCGCGCTCGGCAACGTCAATCGTTCACTCGAGGAGGCGGCCGAGGGGCTGGGCCTGACCCCTTGGCAGCGCACGATGCAGATCTCGTTCCCGATGGTGTTCCCGGCCCTCACGGCCGGTGGCCTGCTCGCCCTGATCCACGCCATCGCCGACTTTGGCACTCCGCGCCTGCTGGGACGCGGTTACAACGTGCTGGCCACTGAAGCCTTCACGCTTTATGCGGCCGAGGTGGGCTCCAACATGTCCATGGCCACCACGATCAGCGTCATCCTGATCCTGCTGTCGATGGTGTTCGTCATGCTGCAGCGCTACATGTCGCGCCGCAACGTCTACCACGGCAACATGATCAACAAGCCCATCCGCATCCAGCTCCGCGGATGGCGCAATGTGCTGGCGCATGCTGCGGTGTATCTGATCGGGCTTTGCGGGGCGATGCCGGTGATCATTTCGGTGATCTACTCGTTCCGCAAGACCAACGGCCCGGTGTTCCAGGATGGCTTTGCCCTGCAAAGCTATGAGCGCATCCTTTTCAACCTCGGGGACGTGGTCCGCAACTCGCTGACTTTTTCGGTCGCCGCCGTGGCCCTGATTGTGGTTGTCGGCACCGTTGTGGGGGTGCTGGTGGCACGCCGGACCACGTTCAATACATCGCTGCTCGACGGGGCCTTCATGGTGCCCTATGTGATGCCCGGCATCGTCATCGGCATCGCGTTTATTGCCGCGTTCAATACCGGCCCCATCGTGCTAACCGGCACGGCGGCCATCATCATCCTGTCGATCTTTATCCGCCGCCTGCCTTACACCGTCCGCACCACTGCATCCTCGCTGCGCCAGATTTCGCCCAGCATGGAAGAAGCCGCTGTTTCGCTTGGCTACAGCCCGTTCCAGGCCTTTCTGCGCATCACCGTGCCCCTGATCGTGCCCGGCATCATCGCCGGCGGCATGCTGAGCTTTGTCACCGCGATCAACGAGCTTTCTTCCTCGCTCGTGCTTTATGTCGGCAGCACCATGACCATGCCGGTTCGCATCTACCTGCTGATCCTGGACGGCGATTTCGGTGTCGCAGCAGCGCTGTCCACCGTCCTGCTGCTGCTCAGCGGCTGTGCGGTTTACCTGGCTTTCCGCTTCATGGGTCGCAACGAACAGGCGCTCCTATGAGGCAAGTCTCGACTTCATTTTACCGCACACAGAAAACCGGAGGAATAACCCATGCCTAGTCTGAGCAAAACCACAGTTAAAGCCTTTTTGACCACCGCCATTTCGCTGGTTGCCCTTGCCAGCGCGCAGGCCCAGGAACTCACCGGCAGCACATTGGTGGTGTACACACCCAACGAAGAAGGCATGTTGCAAAGCCTGATCCCGGTGTTTGAAGACAGCACCGGCGTTCAAGTCCAGCTGATCACCGCCGGAACGGGCGAACTTTACTCCCGCATCCGCAGCGAAGCGGGCAATCCGCAGGGTGACGTCATGTTCGGTGGCGGCGCGGCCCAGGCTGCGGTCAATATCGAACTCTGGCAGGAATACACCTCACCCGAGGATGCAGCCATGGTGGCAGCGGGCAAGAACACCACGGGCGCGTTTACCCCCTACCAGGCCGACGGCTCCAACCTTCTGGTCAATACCGAAGCTTTGGCCGAGGCTGGTATCCAGATCGCCAGCTATGCCGATCTGCTGCAACCCGAACTCAAGGGCAAGATTGCCTTTGGCGATCCCACCGGCTCCTCCTCCGCCTTCGCCCAACTGACCAATATGCTCAAGGCTGTCGGCGGCGACTATGAATCCGACGCCGGCTGGAGTTATGTCGAAGCCCTCGTGGAACAGCTCGATGGCATCTCCATCGGCTCGTCCAGCCAGGTGGCGCAGGACGTTGCCAATGGCGAATACATCGTCGGCCTGACCTACGAACCCTTGTCGCTCAATTTCGTGCGGAGCGGGGCTGCGGTTGAAATCGTCTACCCATCTGAAGGCGCCGCTTTCCTGCCTGCAACTATCCAGATCATCAAGGGCGCACCAAACCAGGCCGCTGCCGAAGCCTTTATCGATTTCGTCATCTCCGAGCAGGGCCAGACCATCATCGCTGAACAAACCGCTGGCCGGCCCCTGCGCGAAGGTGTGGCCAAGCCTGGCCTGCCAGCTCTCGCCGACATCCCAACCGTGCAGGAAGATGGCGCCTACGTCGCAGCGCACCGGGAAGAAATCGTCGCCAAGTATCGGGCAATTCTTGAGGCCCGCTCTTGATCGCGATGACGTTGACCACTGGAGAAGCGCTATGACCCGCATAGCGCTTCAATCGCTCCGCAAGGAATATGCCGGGCAGGTGGCCATCCCCGATCTCAATCTGGCGATCGGCGATGGTGAGTTCTTCACCCTGCTCGGCCCGTCGGGGTGCGGCAAGACCACGCTGTTGCGCATGATTGCCGGCTTCAACTCCATCGAAGCGGGCACGATTTCGTTCGACGGCACGGTCATCAACGATCGCCCGCCCGCGCAACGCAACATCGGCATGGTGTTTCAGAACTACGCGCTGTTTCCGCAGATGTCGGCGGCCAAGAATGTTGGCTTTGGTCTGCAGACCCGCAAGATTTCGAAAGCCGAAAGCGAGCGGCGTGTCGAACAAGCCCTGGCATCGGTCCGCATGGCGCATCTCAAGGATCGCCTGCCAGGTCAGATGTCGGGTGGTCAGCAGCAGCGCGTTGCCCTGGCCCGCGCCCTGGTCATTGAACCGGCATTGCTGCTGATGGATGAGCCGCTGTCCAATCTCGATGCCAAGCTTCGCGTGGAGATGCGCGACACCATCCGCCAGGCGCAGCGCGAAGCAGGAATAACGACGGTTTATGTAACGCATGACCAGGAAGAGGCCATGGCGGTCTCCGATCGGATCGCGGTGATGAATCTGGGCGTGGTGCAACAGGTTGGCACACCCCCCCAAATCTATCGCCGTCCCGCCAACAGGTTCGTCGCCGAATTCATTGGCAAGACCAATTTGCTCGAGCGCGACCTCCTTCGGCACGACGGGAAAGCCGTTATCGAACTCGGCAGTGGCTACACCCTCGACGTATCCGGGTTGCTCGGACCTGCCGCGAGTGGCCGAGTACAGGTCTCCGTGCGTCCCGAAGCCGTCAAGGCGGCCGCTTCGGGCCTTGCCGCCGAGGTGCTCGACGAAACATTCCTCGGCTCCCATTCCCAGGTGCGCGCGCGCCTCCAGAGCGGCGAAATCGTCGAGTTCCTCGAGTTCTCGCGCCGCTCCGCGCTGTGGAAAGGCGGCGAAACGGTGTTCCTTGAGATCGACCCGGAGCAGTTGACCTTTTTCGATGCCCAGAGTGGCGTCTCGATCATGCAGGAACCGCAAGATTGAAGCTGGCTGGCAAACCTTTCGACGGCTGGTCGTCGGTCGCTCTGGTCCTGACTGGCGGCTACTTGTTCATGGTAGTCTGGCCCCTGGTGGCTGTGCTGTTGAGCAGCGTGACCAATGCCCAGGGCTTTTCGCTCGATGGCTTCGCCACCTTTTTCTCATCCAGGCTCTACTACGGCACGCTGGTCAACAGCCTGATGGTCACCATCTGCGTAACGGTGCTGGCCTTCGTGATCGCGTTTCCCCTGGCCTATTTCATGACCATGTTCCGGATCCCGGGAAACCGCACCATTCAGGTGCTGATCCTGGCCTCGATGATGTCGCCGCCCTTTATCGGTGCATATTCATGGATCCTGCTGCTGGGCAACAATGGCATCATCACCCGGTGGCTCAAGGACACGGCGGGCTTGGAAGCCCCCAGCATCTACGGCTTTGCCGGCATCGTGCTGGTACTCACCCTGCAATTGGTGCCGTTGATCTTCACCTATCTGATGGGCGCCTGGCGCACCCTCGACGTATCCTTGCTCGAAGCGGCCGAAAGCATGGGCGTTACCGGTTGGCGACGCGCCCTCAAGGTCATCGCGCCGCTGCTCCTGCCAACCGTTCTGGGCGGTAGCCTGCTGGTCTTCGTGCGGGCTTTTGCCGACTTCGGCACGCCCATGCTGATCGGCCAGGGTTTCCGCACCATTCCGGTTCTCATCTACAGCTCCTTTGTGGGCGAAGTGAGTATCGACCGCAGCTTTGCAGCCGCCGTGGCTGTTATTGTCATTGCCGTGACACTGGGCGTGTTTCTGCTCCAGAAGTTCATCGTGGATCGCCGCACCTTCTCGATGACGGCGCTGCGCCCCATCGAGGCAACTCGCCTTTCGGGGTGGGGTGGCTGGCTGATCTACGCCTATGTCTATGGCTTCCTGACCCTGGCGCTGGCGCCGCTCCTCGTCGTGGTGGTCAGCTCCTTCCGCAACACGCTATACGGCCAGTTCGTCGCAGGATTCTCGTTGAAGAACTACGTCACGGCCCAACGCGACATCTGGCGCTACATTACCAATACCTTCAGCATCGGCATCACCGCGCTTATCCTGCTGGTCATTGTCGCGGTGCTGGTTTCCTACCTTACGGTACGGCGCAAAGGCGCCCTGACCGGTACTCTCGACACGATGACGATGGTCCCTTACGTCGTGCCCGGCCTGATCATCGGCATCGCCCTGATCACCGCGTTCAGCCAGCCGCCACTGGTGCTGACGGGAACTTTTGCCGTCATGGTACTGGCGCTGGCAATCCGCCGGCTACCTTACGCGGTCCGCTCCACGACTGCCTTGATGTATCAGTTCAGTCCGAGCATCGAGGAAGCCGCTATAAGCCTGGGCGCATCCAAATCTCGCACCCTGGTGCAGGTGATCATACCGGCGCTGGCCCCTGGCATCCTGTCGGGAGCGGTTTTGAGCTGGGTGACGATCATCACCGAGCTGAGCACCACGCTGTTTCTTTACAATACCTCCACCCAAACCCTGTCGCTGGGCATCTACGCCCAGGTTATCCGCGGCCAGCTCGGAACCGCCGCCGCGTTGTCGACTATCCTTTTGGTGCTGACCATGCTGTCGCTGGTTCTCCTCATGCGGATGCCGGGCGGCAAGGAGATCCGCGTTTGATCAAAGCCCTGTCGTCACCTGGCCTGACGCTGACCGCCCAAAGGCTGTGACGGTTATCACCTGACCCCCGGGGATGGCATGGTAATGCCCGGGGGCTGCCCGCCCAAGACGCGTGTATTGGTTCATCCCCGTCAGATGAAGGTCGTGAAGGTTTCGACACCCATGAAGATGGCGACGAGCATGATCATGGCCGCGAATCCAGTGTTCAGGAGGCCCTGCCGAGCTGCCAGCAATCCAGCAACCCTGGCGCCCAGGAGCCCGCCAACAACCCCGCCACCAACAAACACCGCTGCCAGCGGCCAGTCGACCAGGCCGGAAAAGGCGTAGCTCAAGGCGGTTGTCAGGCCAAAGGCTGTAACCGCGACCAACGACGAGCCGACAGCGTTCAGAATGGGCATGCCGGTGGAAGCCACGAGTCCGGGGACGATCAAAAATCCACCGCCGATCCCAAAGAAGCCAGACAATGCGCCCGTCAGCCCACCATAACCGAGAACCTTGGGGGCTTTCTCGCGGTTGCAGGTTGCACCCGCCACGCCCGGGTTGCCGCGCGCACGGAACATCAGCATGCCGACAACTGCCATGAGGATGGCGAACAGGAACAGGAGCTTTTGCCCGTCCATCGCCTGGCCCAGCGTCGATCCGGCAAATGCCCCGGCGACACCCGCCACGGTGTACATCAAGGCGCAGCGCCAGATGACATTGCCCCGGCGGGCATGGGTGACCAGGCTGGTCGCGGCATTGGCCGCAACCGCCAGGGCACTGGTTCCAATCGCGACATGAGCCCCGGGAACCCCAACGACATAAACCATCAGCGGCACGGCGAGGATGGACCCGCCCCCGCCAAACAAGCCAAGGGTAAGGCCCACCAAGCTACCGGAAAATGCACCGAGCAAATATTGCAGCGGTTCCAGGACCATGCTCATCTTTCGATCAAAGGGAGGCGGCGTAAAGGCTGCCGGCACGGCCACCGGAGCGGCAATAGCCCAGGATTGGCCCCTTGGTTTGGGCGCGCGCCTGTTCGAAGCGGATGAGCTGGCCCTGGGTCAGCTGACCTGACACCGGGATGTGGAACGCCTTAAGCCCGAACCGCTCCGCAACAGCTGCGATCTCGGCAAAGGCCGGCTGCCCCGCGTCTTCTCCGTCCGGTCGGGCGCAAATAATGCCTTTGTAGCCAGCCTCGGCGATGAGCCTGATGTCATCGGGTTGAAGCTGAGGGCTCTGAGCGAACTGGTCGTCGATCTTATGGATCGCCATGGTGAATTACTCCTTGGAGGTGCTTAGCCCGTTGATGGGCACTTTGAGGTAGGTCTTGCCATCATCGTCGGCTGGCGGCAGCCGCCCGGCCCGCATGTTCACCTGCAGGGACGGGATGATCAGCTTGGGCATGGCCAGCGTTCTGTCGCGCTCTTCGCGCATCCTCACAAATGCTTCTTGCGAGGTGCCATGGCCAACATGGATGTTGTGGCCGCGCTGCTCGGCAATGGTGGTTTCCCATTGAATGTCCCGGCCGTTCGGGCCGTAGTCGTGACACATGAAAAGGCGCATCTCGCCGGGCAGGGTCAGCAGCCGCTGGATCGACTGGTAAAGGGTGCGGGCATCGCCACCGGGGAAATCGGCGCGCGCCGAACCACCATCGGGCATGAACAGGGTGTCGCCCACAAAGGCGGCATTGCCGATCACATGCACCATGTCTGCCGGCGTATGGCCAGGCGTGAACAGGGTGTGCGCTGTCATGGTCCCGATCTGATAGCTGTCGCCATCCTTGAAGAGCCGGTCAAACTGCGACCCGTCCCGCTGGAACTCGGTGCCTTCGTTGAAGATCTTGCCGAAGGTGTTCTGGACCACACAGATCTGGTCGCCAATGCCGAGCTTGCCGCCGAGCCGGGACTGGATATAGGGCGCAGCCGAGAGATGATCGGCATGCACATGGGTTTCGATCAACCATTCCAGCGTCCACCCATTATCCTGGATGTGCTGGATGATCTTGTTGGCCCCGTCATAGGCGATATGGCCCGAGGCGTAATCGAAGTCCATCACCGCATCGATAACGGCACAGGCGTTGGTGTTCGGGTCCTTGACGATATAGCTGATGGTGTTGGTGGGTTCATCGAAAAAGGCCACCACTTCCGGCTTGACCGCAAGGTCGGGGGTGAATGGGATCGGTTCACTGGACATGGAACTCTCCTTTCCGGTTTGAAAATCAGGCCAGTTCCTGGCGACGAACGAAAGCCATCTTGAGGCCATTGGCCAGCAGGATGCCCCCAATCATCGCGGCAACAAAGACGGCGGGTCCGAGCTCGCCCGAACCGAGTGCCGGGATGGCGCCGCCAGGGCAGAACCCGGCTATGCCCCAACCCACGCCAAACAGGGCCGAACCACCGATGAGCGGCAGGTCGAGGTCCCGCTTAGTCGGCAGGTGGAACATGCTGTCAAAAGCTGGTGCGGACCGCCGCAACACCAGCCGATAGCCCACAAGGGTCACACCCAGCGCCGAGCCCATGACAAGGAGCAGGCTCGGATCCCAGTTGCCCAGGACGTCAAAGAAGTTGAGGACCTTGGCAGGGTTCGCCATGCCCGAGATCACGATACCGGCTCCGAACACGAGGCCGATCGCAGCTGCGGAAAGAGTGCGGAGCATCAAAAGCCTCCAAGGACGTGGCGAACCACAAAAACGGTGAGGAAGGTGGTGGCCATGAAGGTCAGAGTGGCCACCATGGAACGGGGTGAAAGGCGCGCTATGCCGCAAACGCCATGACCCGAGGTGCAACCGCCGCCAAAGGTGACACCCACGCCCACCAACAACCCGCCCAAGATGATGGCCCAGGGAGGCAGCTCGGCCTGCACCGGCATCGAGGCGCCCGTTAGCAGCACGATGACGATGGGCGCGGCAACTGCACCGAGCAGGAAGGCCAGTCGCCAGCCCCAGTCCCCCTTGAACAAGACTACGCTCGTCAAAATGCCCGTCATACCCGCGATGCGGCCGTGAAGCGCCATCAGGGCAACGGCCGCAATGCCGATCAGCGAGCCCCCAAGCAGCGCTTCCAATGGTGTGAATATGGTATCCATGTTCTCATCTGTGGTTAGGTGGCTTCCAGCCAGCGGAAGAACACCGGGGTCCAGGTTCTGTTGCTTTATATATTCGAATGTTCTAATATGTCAATCATGCCAGCCGATGAACCTACCGTGATGCACATCACCGATCTTGAGCCGCGGGCGGAAGAAGCGGCCCAGCTGCTTACCGCCATGGCCAACCCCAAGCGTCTCCTGATCCTGTGCAATCTGCTGGAGCAGGAAAGGAGCGTCACCGAGTTGGCAGGAATTGTGGGATTGGAACAGTCGCCCTTGTCACAGCACCTGTCCAAGCTGCGGGCGCTCGGCATGGTGAAGACTCGCAGGGACGGCCAGACCATCTTCTACCGGCTGGCTTCAGAGCCGGTCACGCGTGTGCTGCGGGTGCTCTATGACATCTATTGCCGGCCCAACTAGGGCTAAGCGGCAGCAACAGCGGCGGCCAACCAGGCCGTTGATCTTTCCATAGCTCCTGGCAGCCCGGCCCCCGCCGGCATTGCCTTGTAGCGCTGTGCTCCTGATGTCCGACCTTGCAGGAGGGAACGCACTGGGGCGGGTCGGCACAGCGGACGTTCGCTATGCCATTGTCGGCGGGTTGGACATCCACTTTGGTCGGCAAGCACCGGGGCGGCTTGCAGCAGATCAGTGCTCAAGCGCTGCGCAGGTATCCCAATCGTAAGCCAGATCGTCGCCGGCCTTCATCTTGGTGCCGACCTGTTCTCCGTAAAGCTTGCTGACCTGGAACCGAGCATCGTCGTTCATGCCCGCCTCGATCATCAGGTCTTCGGCAGCATTGATCTGGTTGGTACCCAGTTCCTCCAGCATGGCTGCATCGGCCTCATTGCCTTGGGCGCGCATCGCCTCGGCCGATACGATGAAGCCGGCTCCGCAGGTCATCAGCATATCGATGCGCTTGTCACGCCCAGCCTGGTCCCCCGTGATCTTGGCCTGTTCGCTCTCCAGCAGGGCAAGACACTCCTCGGGCTCGAAGCCGGCATCCGTGCCGTTTTCAAGGGCACTGTCGACCTCCGACATGATGCGATAGCCAAGGTCCGCACGCGCACTTTCCGACATGCCATCAGCAGCGAGTGCCTGGTCTCCCAAGGTAATCAGGTGATTGCCAAAATTGGTGAAGGTCTCCTTGTCCTCCGCCGTTTCGGCAATGGTCTCGTCATCGGCAATAAGCAGGTAGCCCGCCCCGCACCGCAGCATCAAGTCAGTCTGCGGGTCGATGGTTTGTGCATATGCAGGAACGATGAGGCAGGCAGCAGTGATGGCCACTAAGGACAAGCGCTTGAGCATTTGTGAGACGTTCCCTATCGACGATGCAGATCTGAGCATTGCGGCGTCACTATTCCACTGGCCTTTACCAGGGTCGTCGCGCATGGATTGAGTGTGTTCGGTGGCCAAGTGCCCATGCCAGCGACTCTAATTGGTCGCGAGCCAGGCTTGGATGCCAGCGATGTCCACGGTTGCGTCATCCAAGTCAGGGCCAAGTTTGGCGAGTGCTTGTGCATACGACGTGCGAGCCGCAGCTTTGTCGCCCAGAGCAGCCTGAACCGCACCCAGGTGAGCGAGCTGGGATGTCGCAGGTTTGATTTTGGCTGCTTGTTCCAGCAGTTCCAGCGCGGCCGTATCATCGCCGCGCAGATGTTTTATCCAGCCCAGCGTATCCAATGCCGCCGGATTGCCCTGATCGTAGGCCACAGCTGCGGCCGCAAGGCCTTCCGCTTCCTCTAATTCCGTGTTGGACAACACGAAGTGCCAGGCCAGGCTGTTCTGCGCCCGGGCAACAGCTGAAGCATCATCGCTGTCGATAGCCGCCCGGTAAAGCTCGCGGGCCTTGACGTGATCCTTGGGCACGCCTCCCTTTCCGTAGGCATAAACATCGGCAAGATTGGCCATGGCAAGGCCGCTGCCGCCCTTGATAGCGGTTTCGAAATAGGCCATGGCTTGCTTGATCGACTGCGGCAGGCCGCCCCTGCCCTGCTCGTAGGCAACAGCCAGATTGTTGGCAGCGTCCGCATCCCCCATCGCAGCGGCAGCTTGATAGAGTTCCACGGCCTTGGGATAATCGGCTTCCACACCCAGGCCCTGCTCGTACAGCCACCCCAAGCTGGTACTCGCCCAGGAAATTCCGGCATCGCTGGCGATCTCATAAAAGCGAGCGGCCTTGGCCCGGTCGGCCTCTACCCCGATACCCGCGTCGAAGACATAGCCCAGGTTTGCAGCGGCAATTGGCAATTTCGCTTCGTCAAAAGCTTTCTGGTACAAGCGCACCGCTTCGCCGGCGTTTTGCTCCAGCCCCAGTCCAAGCTCATAAAGGCCGCCAAGCGCCACCTCGGCCAGTGGGAAGCCCATCGCGATGGCTGCCTGATAGTTGCTGATGGCGTCCTCGTAGCGCCCGGCAGCGTCAAATGCTCGCCCGAGTTGAAAAACCATCCGGGCGTCGCCTTCGCCATTCTCGATGGCGCTTTGGCATGCCTGTATGGCCGCTTCGGCTTCGATTTCAGCGATTAATTTTCCTTGGCCCGGCGGCGTACCGGCATCATAGGGGCTCGCAGCAAGAGCCGAGCACCTGGTTGCCGCTTCCCCAGCGAGCGCCGGACCCGCCAAACCCAAGACGAGCGCAAGCACGCTCGCAACCATCTTGATGAACATATTCTCCCCCGCTCACAAAGGAGTGATCCACATCGACTTCAATAAATCAATCGGAATTTTGTGGCGCTTGGGATGAACACTTCTCTGCTTGGGGAGAGTCCAAGCACTCATTCGGGCGCTGCTCTGGAGCCACCTTGTTCGTGCAAGAACAGCAAAGTCGGCGCAACCAGCTGCGCCAAGTGCTTAGCTTCCCGGTGTTGCGCTAGAAAGGTCATCGCCGGCGGGTGCAAATTGCAGCGTCCTGGACTTGTGAAGGCCCATTCACCAGCACGTTCAGGCTGTGAAATACGGCGCCGGCTGCGGGCGTGCCGGCGACCTTATTACGCGAGATCGGGTGCCATCCCTGCCGGGTGGCGCACAGCACCGGACCCCGGAGCCTTGCCCGCGCTGTTCATCCGCGGCCACGATAAGTAGGCACCCCGGTGTCCGGCAGCCAGATATGCTGGGGCGGTGATGCGGTCTGCCAAAACACATCGATGGGAATACCACCGCGCGGGTACCAGTACCCTCCGATCCGCAGCCATCGTGGTGCAAGCAGTTCCACCAATCGGCGGCCGATGGAAACGGTGCAATCCTCATGAAACGCACCGTGGTTGCGGAATGAAGTCAGATAAAGCTTGAGCGACTTGGACTCGACCAGCCAGTCCCCCGGTACATAGTCGATGACCAGATGGGCGAAATCAG
>JAQGKH010000282.1 GCA_028290225.1 Devosia sp.
GCGGTCATCAACCAGCGCTTCTGGGATGACAAAGTCGGGGCGGTGCGCGAAGAGTTCGGCGGCGACTGGTCGGGGATCAGCGATTATCGCGGCCAGAACTCCAACATGCACATGACCGAGGCGTTGATGGCGGCCTATGAGGCCACCGGGGAACGCGCTTACCTGGCCAAGGCCGAGCGAATTGCCGATCTCATCATCGGCAAGCATGCCGCCGCGCTGGATTACCGTGTCGCCGAGCACTTCACCAAGGATTGGCAGTTGGACAAGGACTATCTCGGCTCCGAGATGTTCCGTCCATCGGGAACGACGCCCGGCCATTGGATGGAATGGGCGCGCCTGCTGCTGCAGCTCTGGGTGTTGGGCGACAAGCGCAACTCCTGGATGACCGATGCGGCGCGCAATCTGTTCCGGCAGGCCATCGAGCTGGGCTGGGACCAGGGGCGCGGCGGCTTTTACTATACGCTCGACTGGAACAATCGGCCGGCGATGCGGGAAAAGCTGTGGTGGCCCGTCAGCGAAGCAATCGGGGCTGCGGCGTTCCTGTCGCATTTTGACCGCGATCTCTATTTCCAGCGCTGGTACCGGCACTTCTGGGATTTCGCGGCCAACCACGTTATCGATCATCAGCATGGCGGCTGGCACTCGGAGCTGAGCGAGGATCTGCAGCCCACATCACGGTTGTTCGTAGGCAAGCCTGATATCTATCACGCGCTGCAGGCTTGCCTTATTCCGCTTTACCCCGCTGTGGGTTCCCTGTCCCACGCCATCATCAAGACCGATGATACCGGCGCGTTTACATAGGTAACCCGCCCCATTGTGCCACGTTTCCCCGTGTCGGGCGTTTAGCCGCAAACGGAGATAGCACAATGACGCAGGATCTTTCGGGCAAGGTGGCACTGGTGACCGGCGCCGGCTCAGGCATCGGCAAAGCCGCCGCGTTGGCGCTGGCGCAAGCCGGTGCCAGTGTGGTGGTGATGAGCCGCACGGCTGAAGAGGTCGAGAAAACCGCTGAGGAGATCACGCAGGCAGGTGGTCGGGCCAAGGCAATGACGGCCGATACCTCGGACGATGCGGCCATGGGGCAGTTGTTCAGCCAACTCGTGCAGGATCACGGCCGGCTCGACATCGTGGTCGCCAATGCGGGCGTGAACGGGGTCTGGGCTCCCATCAGCGACCTCAAGCCCGAGGAATGGGACAAGACCATCGCGATCAATCTGCGTGGTACCTATTTGACCATCCATTATGCGGTTCCCCATCTGATCAAGGCCGGCGGCGGCTCCATTGTGGTGATCTCCTCCATCAATGGCACGCGCACCTTCACCAATCCCGGTGCGACGGCTTATTCCGTCACCAAGGCGGGTCAGGTAGCCATGGTGCAGCAATTGGCGGTGGAACTGGGGCAGCATCGCATCCGCATCAATGCAATCTGCCCAGGGGCGATCGAGTCCGAGATTTCGGAGAATACCGAAAAACGCAACAGCGAAGAGGCGGAAGTACCCGCCGAGTTCCCGGAGGGCGATATTCCTCTGACCGGCGGCAAGCCGGGCAAGGCGGAAGATGTTGCTGACGCGATCCTGTTTTTCGCCTCGGACCAGTCGCGCCACATCACCGGCACGCCGCTCTGGATCGATGGCGCCCAAAGCCTGCTGCGTTAAGCCGGATTGTTCGGGGGCCGGCCCGACAAGCCGGCGCCCTCCCCTCTGCCACTTGCTTCAGCACTGCCAACGTCTTGGCTGAGCCGGGATACGCTATCGGGCGAGCCAGGCATGCAAAATGCTCCTAACTCATTTGCGCCGTTCTGGAGCGTTCACGCTTGCGCCGCGGTTTGCCGCTCCTATATAGCTCCAGCATATATCGGACCTGAATAGGTCTGCTGGAGCTTTTCATGAACGTCAGAACTTTATGCCTTTCGATCCTTTATGAGGGCGAAGCGACCGGATACGAGATCCGCCGTCGCTGCGTTGAGGGCGAAAGTTCCTATTTCATCGAAGCCAGCTTCGGCTCCATCTACCCCGCGCTTGCCAAGCTTGAG
Source organism: Devosia sp. (assembly GCA_028290225.1). Taxonomy (GTDB): domain Bacteria; phylum Pseudomonadota; class Alphaproteobacteria; order Rhizobiales; family Devosiaceae; genus Devosia. The sequence continues at coordinate 2,033 of JAQGKH010000282.1, forward strand.
GAAGAAGGGCTGGTCACCAGCCGCACCGAACAGCAGGACGGCAAGCCGGCCAAGAAGGTTTATGCGATCACCGAGCGCGGTCGTCATACATTCGCAAGGGAACTGGCGGAGCCCCTGGGCGAAGACGTGCTCCGCAGCCCATTCCTGCTGTTCGCCCGCTACGCGCATCTGATGCCAGCGGACCTGGTCGAGCAGCGGGGCGCCGAGTATCTGCAGCAGTTGGTGGACCGGCGCGAGGCCATGGAAACGGCAGCGGCCGAGCGAGAGATGAGCCCGGCGGATTGCTGGGTGGTCGGCTTCGGCCGGGTCATCATGGATGCCTCGGAGAAATATCTGCGTGCGCATATGCACGAACTCATCAATTTGGCCAAGGCCGAGCCAACCAAAGACGCAGCTGAGTAAGGGGCGAAGTTTCATGCGTGCATTGTTCTCCTATGGCATCGCGTTGTGCATTTTACTGGTTGCAGGAGCGTGGCTCGCGACCGGCACTTTGGTGATCGGCGGGAATGGCCCGGGCAAGGGCGAGCGGCCTGTTCTTGCCGTTATCGAGGGCGAGGAACACGGGCCGATTTCCACCCGACTGGCGGAAGCCGGCATTTTGGCTGAGCATGAGGCAGACCATAGTCTGGACCCGGCTCTGACCATTGCACAGCGCAATGCAGAAGGCGGTTCCGGTACGGCGCAACTTCAATCGGTTCGTACCACCACCTATGTCGCGCAACCCATGACCATCAGCGTGCCCCTGCGTGGTCGCACCCAGGCCAAAGCATCGGTGGGCGCGGTGGCGGAAACCGCTGGCATTGTTGATGTGGTGCATGTGACCAAAGGCCAGAACGTTGCTGTCGGGGAAAAGCTTTGCACCCTTGACCAGGGAACGCGGGCGGCCGCCGTAGCGCAGGCGCGGGCCAGCGTCGAGCAAGCTAATGCAGGGCTGACCCAAGCCCAATTGGACCTCGAAACCAATGCGAGTCTGCGCGAACGTGGCGTGTCCCCGGCCAATACCGGCCGAGCGCTGGAAGTAGCGCTGACTTCGGCGCAAGCGAGCGTCACCGCCGCACAGGCGGCGCTCGAGAATGCCGAAGCAGAGCTGGCGCGCACCGAGGTGGTCGCCAAGGTTGCCGGTGTGGTCCAGGACCCCGTGGCCGTTGCCGGCTCCATGCTGGCCATGGGCCAACCCTGCGCCACCATCGTGCAACTCGATCCGATGGTGTTTATCGGTCAGGTGCCGGAAGCCCGGGTAGGCCTGGCCCGACTTGACCTGCCCGCAACGGTCACCACCGTGACGGGGCAGGAGGCGCAAGGCAAGGTGACCTTCATCTCCGCCACCGCCGATCCGGCCACGCGCTCGTTCCCGGTGGAAATCGAGATCCCTAATACCGACAGCGCCATTCGCGACGGCGTCACTGCCCAGGCGACTGTCAATATGGGCTCAACCGCAGCGCATCTGCTGCCACAATCCGTGATGACGCTCAATGCAGATGGCGTGCTTGGGGTTTCGGGCGTGGTCGAGGGCAAGGCGAAGTTCTTCCCGATCGAGATTGCCAGCGACACCAGAGAAGGCGTGTGGGTCCTCGGCCTGCCCGCCAGCATCGACGTCATCACCGTTGGCCAGGAATACGTGGTCGATGGTCAGGCCGTGGCAGCCACCAATGTCGCACCGGAGAAAGCAGCGTCATGATCAACATCCTTGAACGCATCCTCCACATGCCCAGGGCGGTGCTCACCGTCATGGTGCTGCTTTTGGGCGCGGGCTTTGCCGCCTATGTTTCGCTGCCCAAGGAAAGCTTCCCCGCAGTCGACATCCCTGCTTACAACATCTCGGTCAACCAGACCGGTGTGTCGCCCCGGGACGCCGAGCAGTTGCTCGCCAAGCCGATAGAGGATCGCGTCAAGGATCTGGATGGTCTGGAGGAGTACAGCTCCACTTCCACCACCGGGCATGCCTCCATCGCGCTCCAGTTCGACGTGAACGCGGATAGCGACCAGGCCCTCACCGACCTGCGGGCAGCTCTCGACGGGGTGGCCTCGGACCTTCCCGAAGACGCAACCGAGCCGGTGATCACCGAGTTCTCGACCACCGACATGCCCACCATTTCGGTGGCGGTGTATGGCTCGGTGCCGGAACAGGAACTAGTTCAGCGCGCCAAGCAGTTGCAGGACGAACTGGAAGGGATGGCCGACGCACAGAGCGTCAACCTTTCCGGCTCTCGAGATGAGGTGCTGGAGGTCACGATCGACCTCAATCGCCTTGAAGCCTACGACCTGACCGCGGCCCAGTTGTTCGATGCGCTGGCACGCAACAATATGGTGGTACCGGGCGGCACACTCGATACCGGCCAGGGTTCGTTCAGCGTGGAAGTCCCCGGGCTGATCAAGAATGCCCAGGACGTTTATAGCCTGCCCATCAAGAGCTCGGGCGACAATGTCGTGACATTTGGCGATGTGGCCAATGTGACGCGGACCTTCGAAGACGCGACCGAATATGCTCACGTGAACGGACAGCCCGCTATCACGCTCAGCGTCGTCAAGAAGATCGGCACCAACGTCATCGACGTGTCCGACGAGGTTCGCCGCGTCACCACGGAGTTCACCAAGGATTGGCCGCAGGGCATCCGGACCAGCTTCCTGATCGATCAGGCCGATTCCACCAAGAGCCTGTTCCGGTCGCTTGAAGCGGCCGTGCTGACGGCCGTGGCCCTGGTGCTGATCACCTGCGTTGCAACCCTGGGTTGGCGCGCTGCCATCATGATCGGCATGTCGATCCCGATCTCGTTCATGATTGCGTTCCTCGTGGTGCAGATGCTGGGCATGACCATCAACATGATGATCATGTTCGGGCTGGTGCTCGCCGTGGGCGTGCTGGTCGATGACCCGATCGTGGTGGTCGAATATGCCGAGCGCAAGCTCCAGGAGGGCGTTTCCAAGAAGGAAGCCTTCATCCTGGCGGCCAAGAAGATGTTCGTGCCGGTGGTTTCGGCGACCTTCACGACGCTGGGCGCCTTCTTTCCCCTGCTGTTCTGGCCGGGGATCATCGGCAAGTTCATGAGCTATCTGCCGACCATCGTGATCGTGGTCATGGTGGCGTCGCTGGTTTCCGCGCTGATCTTCATGCCGATCATCGGATCGTTCATCGCCTCGAGCCATGTCGACCAAAAGCACAAGGAAGCTGCCGATACGGTCATGTATGCCGACAAGTTCGACACCAAGAAGGTGCGCGGCTTGACCGGCCACTATGTCCGGCTGATGGAGCATCTGATGCATCAGCCGATCCTGACCCTCGCGGTGGGCTTTGCCCTCGTGGCCATGATGTTCGTGACCTACATCAACAATCCAACCAAATCGGAGCTGTTTCCGCCATCCGAGCCGGAATTCGGCACGGTGAACGTGATCACGCGCGGAAACTATTCACCGGCCGAAATCCGCGACCTGCTGGTGGAAGTGGAGAACGAAATCCTGCAGGTGCAAGGAGTGCAGGATGTCATCATGAGCTTTGGTGGTGGGGGCGGCGCCATGGCGGCGAGCGGGCCGGCCGACACGGTCGGCTCATTCAACCTGCAGTTGCAACCGTTCAACGAGCGGGTGCGGGCCGATCAGATCTTCCAGACCATCCGCGAGCGAGTGGCTGATATCTCGGGTCTGGAGGTGCAGATCGCCGGGCAGGAAAATGGCCCCCCTTCGGGCAAGGCCATCAACCTGCGCGTTGCAGGCACGAACTATGATGACCTTGCGCCGGCCGTGGCCAAGCTGCGCGACTATATCGAGAACGAGCTTGGCGATACCATCGACGTGGAGGACGGACGCCCCTCCCCGGGCATTGACTGGCAGGTAACGATCGATCGCGAGGCGGCGGCGCGCTACGGCATCGGCGTGCGGGAACTCAGCCCATACATCCAGTTGGTGACTTCGGGCGTGAAGCTCGGTTCCTACCGCCCCGATGATGGGGGTGATGAGGAACTCGACATCCGGGTTCGCCTGCCCCGCGAAGAGCGCACCTTCGACGCCCTCGATTCGCTGCGCGTCGTCACGGCTCAGGGCCTGGTCCCGGTTTCGAACTTCATCGAGCGCAAGGCTGTGCCCAAAGTTGCCAATATCGCGCGACAGGACGGTCTCTACTCAATGAGTGTCGCTGCCAATCTGGCCCCGACCAACGCTGCTGGCGAAATGCCCAATGCTGCCGACAAGATCGCCCAGATCCAGCAATGGCAGCAAACCCAGCAATGGCCGGCCGGTGTCGAGATCGTTTATGGCGGCGCGGCTGAGCAGATGCAGGACACGATGCAGTTCCTGATCGTCGGCTTCAGCGCGGCGCTGTTCCTGATCTTTTTCATCCTGCTGCTCGAGTACAACAGCTTCTACCAGGTGCTGGTGACACTCTCGACCGTGGTGATGTCGATCGGCGGCGTGCTGCTGGGCATGTCGGTGACCGGGATGAGCTTTTCGTTCGTC
>JAQGKH010000312.1 GCA_028290225.1 Devosia sp.
AGCGCAGTGGCCGACAATATCGAATTCCACAATGTGCTCGAAGTCACCGTGCACGAGGATCGCTCGCACGGGGTCACGCTGTTGTTCGATCCGGGCACGAGCCTTGAGGAACGTGTGCTGAGCGAGCAGTTCCGCTTCTAGCTGTTACGCGGCCGGCAGCGCCACCGGTGCATAGTCCGGCGCCGGCAGCGCCCGCTCCAGGCTGGCTTCCTCGGCAAAGGCGGCCATCACGCCGCGAGCAGCCTGTCGCGCCAGGGCGATGTTCTGCTCGCTGAGATAGACAAAGGCTTCTTCCAGCTCGCGCGGAATGACCCCGTCATGTTCGGCAATCAGTTCCTCGGTCAGCGCGGTCACCACATAGTGGCGGGCCGCAGCATCATCGACGAGGTCGGTGGCCCGCGCATGCAGAACCAGGCGAGCCAGCAAATTGCCGATCCCCTGCCCCAAGCCGCACCGGGACAACAGCGCGTGCAGCGCCGGCCGGCTGCCCCGCTCGAGAATCGCTAGCACCTTCTGGTGCGGTACCTGGCTGAGTTCGGCCAGGCACCCGGCAAAGAACATCACATGCCCGGTGACCAACGCATGCACCAAAACGCGAGTGTTGATGCGCTGCGCTTCGATCAGCGAGGCGACGTAAGCCGAAGGGCCCGCCCCCGCTTCGCGCTCCCCGATGCTGGACACGGCGGTGTCCTCACTGTTGCGCAGCAGGCGGTCGAGGCGCTCGGGCGCGAGCGTGCCCTTGACCACCCGGCAGTTCCGCAGCGCCCCCGCGACCTTTTGCACCAGCAGCAAGCGCGCATCGGCGGGCAGATCGCGACGGGCGAGCAGCGCCCCGCGGAACTCCGCACTGTCGCCCTGCGCCTGCGCCAACTCCGACAATGTTTGGGCGGGCAACTCCAGTTCGCTGCGCCGCAGCAGGCCGAGTGTAATGGGAGCTTCGCCACACGCAATCAGCGCGCCAGCCAGGCGGCCACTGATGCGGTCCCGCTGGCTGATGGCAAGCAGCAGTCCGCGATCGCGCGATTGGATCAGGCCAAACAAATCGGCATCGATCAACACGGGCGAATATTGCAGCACGGCGCGCGCAATCACCGCGCTGTCATGCAGCAAGGCAAGGATAATGGGACGTGGTGCTTCGGGGGAATGGAGCAAGCCATAAGCCAGCGCCGCTCGAACCTTGACCGATGGGTCATCCAGAAACCCGATCAGCGCCGCATAAAGCGCCGCGTGTTCATCGGCGGGACCATGGTGGTTGAGATAGGCGATGGCCGACAGGTGCGCGGCGCGCCCCCGGTCCTCGCTATCGGGGGACTGAGAAAGCGACACGAACTCCTGATACGCAACCATGACACACTCCGCACTCCAGCGGAGACAGTTCTAGGCGCAGAGGCTTAAGGAAGCGTTCACCATGTTTGGCGGCCAATAATCGTTCAGGCAACGGCGTCCAGCACCTGCAGCCCCAGATGGGCGGCACCGATCACCGCAATCCAGCTGCCGCCGAGAAATCCCAGAAACAACCAGCCGGGCGGAATATTGAGTTCCGGAGTATGACTTAGGTGAATCGAATGGTGGCGCATGGCAGGCCTCCGCGGCTGATGTCCGACCTGGACGGGTTGTGATTCTCACGCGGCGCAGCTCTGCGGATGCTTAATGCCGGCGTAAAAATAACGTTCAGCGCTGGGGACAGTTCCCGCCCGCTCAGGGCGCGTAAAGCTGAGTGAAAAAGGCCGAGCCGCTGCTCTCGGGCGCGTCGCTCGCGACTGGAGTCACCTGATTGGTGAACAACCCCGTGAACGACATATTGGCCGGCGAGAAGCGCGACGGAATGGCCTCGGGTGGGGCAACGGCCGGCGGAGCCTCGCCCGTCAACTGCTGGGCAGCGAAGCTGGCATTGCCGTCGCCCGCCTCGTGCTTGGAAACCAGCACCCGATAAACATCGCGAATGGTGCGGGGCTGCCCATCGGCGTAAAAAATCGCCCGATTGGCGGCCGCCTGGCGCGGGAACAGTTCAGCGGCGATCTGGTCGGGATTTTGCAGGCCGGCCGTGAACATGCGCTCGGCCCCTTGCGCCCCCATGAAGTGGGCGATGTAAAGTTCGCCAGCGCTCGGCATGCGGCCAAAGCGCTGTTGAAGGTAGTCGCCATTGCTCTTGGTGAAGGCAGCGGCCAGGTCAGCGGCAATCTGCGGGTCTTCGCGCAGCCTGAGGATTTGCTGGCGCATCTGCGGGTCGGCGACGAAGTAGTCGCCTTCGCTGTTGCGCTGGATGGCGCTGGCATATTCGCCATATCCCAGCCGCGGCCCCTGCTCTTTCATCACCTGCATCCAGGTGCTTTCCAGAAACTGGAACAGCCCGGTTGCAGACGACGTCTGCGCCTTGGCCTGCGGGTTGAGGCTGCTTTCGCGGATGGCGGTTTGCAGCAGGTAGTCGAAATCCACCCCGCTGCGGTCACCGGCGGCGTTCAGCACATAAGCCAAGCTTTGTGGCACTGCTATTGGTTGAACGCCCATGCGCGGCACGGTCCCGGATTCTTTACCGAAGGACTTAAGCCGCAATCGTGGTTAACGCGCAGTTAACACCTACGCCTTGGTCGCCAGGGCAGCCGCGTCATCTTCGTCGGGCCGCGACGTCCACGCCGTGTGAAAATTGGATTCGATGTCCTGTACCAGGACTTCCACATCGGTGCCGTCCTCGTGCTCGGCGCGCGCCGCGGCAATGGCCACCTCCACGGCCTCGTCCTTGGTCGCAAAAGGCCCCTGGTCGGTGCCGTGATAGCTGACCTTCCACTGGCTTTCCGATCGCGCAACAATGTAGTGATGCTCGGCCATGACGTCGTTCTCCCTTGCCCGAACAACGCGGCAGCCAGCTTCTATGTTGCAGATGGGGTCCAGCGCGTGACCACTTCGGATAATGCCGGGCGGGGCCGATCTTCGATCGTTGCGG
>JAQGKH010000309.1 GCA_028290225.1 Devosia sp.
AGCTCACCGCCGCCGATCGCAAGGAACTGGCGGCCACGGTGCAGGCCCTGCGGGCCAGCGAAGCGGATCACCGGGCCTTTATCGACCTCAATCCCCAGATCCAGTGGCTCGCCGATGCTCACGGCAAGATCATCGAGGTCGGCCCGCAATGGTGGGAATGCGCTGATGTGTCGCCCGACAAGCCCATTGGCGAGGAATGGTTCAAAGCCATTCACCCCGATGACCGCGCGCAGGTCCGGGCGCGCTGGCGAAAGGCCCTGAATTCCAGCGATGGGAGCCAGGCCGATGCCCGTTATCGCGTGCGCTTCAAGGATGGCAGCTATCGCTGGTTCCGCGCCCGGGCGCGGCCCCTGCTGACCGAGGCGGGTGCGGTATTGCGCTGGTATGGCTCGCTCGAGGACATCAACGAGCAGGTGGCCGCCGAACTGGCTCTGCGGCAAAGCGAGGAGCGCTATCGCCTGGCTTCCGAAGCCACCAACGACATCATCTGGGATTACGATCTCGCGCAAAATCGCGCCACCTGGGCCGGGGTGGGTCAGCTGGTGCTGGGATATCCCGAACTGGCCCACGGCACCACGCTCGAATGGTGGCTGGAGCGCATCCATCCCGAGGATCGGGACGCTGCGGTAAGCGAGGACGACGGGATGGTCCGATCGGGCCGGGACCAGAGCACCCACGAGTACCGGTTCCTGACGGCGGGCGGCGATTATATCTGGGTCGCCTCGCGCCAGTTGCTGGTGCGGGATCCCGAAGGACGGGCAATGCGCCTTGTCGGGTCGATGCTCGATATCACCGCGCGCAAGCAGGCCGAAGCCGAGCTGCAGCAGGCCGCGTTCCATGATCCGCTCACTGGTCTGCCCAATCGCGCGCTTTATGCCCAACGGCTCGATGCAGCGCTGGACCAGGCGAGACAGCGGGGCGAAATGGTGAGCCTGCTGGTCCTTGATCTGAACAACTTCAAGACCCTCAACGACACTTTGGGGCATGCCGCGGGGGATCGGCTGCTCAAGGAAATCGCCCAGCGGCTGGTGTCGGGAACTCCAGCCAACGTGACCGTGGCACGCCTGGGGGGCGACGAATTTGCGGTGATTGCGCCCAACGCCGAGCCCGAGCATCTGCACACGGAAGTGGCTCGCCTGCGCTTGTCCGCCCTGGATGCTCCCGTGACCATCGATGGGCTGCAGGTAGCGATCAGCTATTGCGCCGGCGGTGCGCTGTTTCCCCGCGACGCCGAAAATGCGGCCGAACTGCTGCAGTCGGCCGACCTGGCCTTGTATGCGGCCAAGGCCGAACTGCCCGGCGCCATCAAGGGTTTCCGGCCCGAGATGCGGCAGGCGTCGGAGGCACGGGCCAAAGCGCTCAGCAACGCCCGTCGGGCCTTGAGCGATGACGACATCGTGCCATTCTATCAGCCCAAGCTGTGCCTGCGCACCGGACGGCTCGATGGCTTCGAGGCATTGCTGCGCTGGCACGATCATGCGGGGTTGCAGCCGCCGGCGAGCATTGCGGCAGCGTTTGAGGATGCCGAACTCTCGGTTGAGCTCACCGACCGGATGCTGGACCGGGTGCTGGCCGATTGCGTGGCCTGGCGCGATGCCGGCATCGAGGTCGGTCGGATGGCGATCAATTTGTCAGCGGCCGATTTCCGCCGCCGCGGCCTGGCCGAGCGCGTGCTGGGGCGGCTGGAACGGGCAGGATTGCCCGCGAGTGCCCTGGAGCTCGAAGTCACCGAAACCGTGCTGATCAACCAGCTGGGCGGGTATGTCGCCAATGCGCTGGAAACCCTCCAGCGCGCCGGGATCACCATAGCACTCGACGATTTCGGTACCGGCTATGCCTCGCTGACACATCTGCAGCAGTTCAGGGTCGATGTGCTCAAGATCGACCGCTCGTTCGTGGATATGATCGGGTCGGCCGAGGGACGCGACACGGCGGTGGTCAATGCTGTGCTCGAAATGTCGCGCAGCATGGGTATCCGCACCGTGGCCGAAGGCATCGAGCGGCAGGAGCAGGCCGATTACCTACGGATGCGAAGCTGCGATGTCGGGCAGGGCTATCTGTTTTCCCGCCCCATTCCCGCCAGCCGGGTCCCCGGCATGATCGAGGACCTGGAGGAACGCCGCTGGCACGCGGCCGCCCAGGCCGACCAGACCGCGGGATAGTGCCGGCGGGGCCGCAGCCCGCTAGCAGAGGCGGTTGTCGGCCAGCGAGCTGCTGATCGGCTCGGGGCGCTCGACGGTGGTGGTCATCTCCACATGCCGGCCAGTGTCCATGGAGGTCCCAAAGGCTTCCATCACCTCAAGCACATGCAGGGCCAACTCGCCGCTGGCGCGGTGCGGGCGATTGGCGCGCAGCGCATGGGCCATGTCGGCCAGGCCGATGGAGCGGTAATTGGTGCCCTCGCCATAAGGCAGGCTCGTTTCCACATTCTCCCAGTCGCCGCCCTTGCGCAGCAGCTCGACCTGGCCGCCGAAATGGTTGGGATCGGGCACGATGAGCGTGGCGTCGGTGCCATACAGTTCGAGCGGCACATGGCGGTGCCCAGCCACGTCAAAGCTCATGGTGATCTGCACTACGGCGCCGTTGCGGAACAGGAGCGTGCCGCTGACATGGGTGGGCACATGGACGGGAATGACCTCGCCGGCCCGCTCCTTGGCGGTGATGGTGCGGCTCGGAACCGGCGTCGCCGTGACCCCGGCGACGCGGGCGACCGGCCCGAGAAGGTTGATCAGATCGGTGATGTAATAAGGTCCCATATCGAGCATGGGGCCGCCGCCGACCTCGTAGTAAAATGCGGGATTAGGGTGCCAGCGCTCATGGCCCGGGCACATGAAATAGGCCGTGCCACCCACCGGGGTGCCAAGCACGCCCCCGTCGACCAAGGCCCGGGCGGTCTGGTGCGAGCCACCAAGGAAGGTGTCGGGCGCACAGCCGACGCGCAGGTTGCGGGCCTTGCCGGCGGCCACCAGCTGCTGGCCCTGGGCAAAATTTATGCCCAGCGGCTTTTCGGAATACACATGCTTGCCTGCTTCGAGCGCCCGCAGCCCCACTTCCAGATGCGCCTTGGGAATCGTCAGATTGAGGATGATCTCGATCGTGGGATCGGTGAAAATTTCCTCGAGCGTGGTGGCCCGCAGCCCATATTCATCGGCCTTGGCCTGTGCCGCTGCCGGGTTGAGATCGGCCAATGCGCGGATGTCGAGAATGGGGAAGTGCCTGCTGGCCTCGATATAGGCCGAGGAAATCTTGCCGGTGCCGATGATGCCGATGCCGACGCTGTTCATGGGTGCATGCTCTGTTGCTGGGCGGAGGGTAGGGGCCGGCGAGGAGGCATCAGGCCGAACGCTGTCCCGAAGCGTCGATCACCACCTCGCCGTCTTCCTTGGTGAAGCCGCCGAGGGCGGAGTTGTCGAGGATGTCGAGCACCTGTTCGGATGGGCGGCACAGCCGCGTGCCCTTGGGCGTCACGACAAAAGGCCGGTTGAGCAGGATGGGGTGAGCCTGGATCGCGTCCAGCAGCTGCGCATCGGTTTTGGACGGGTCAGCCAGGCCAAGGGCCTCGAACGGCGTGTCCTTCTGGCGCAGGGCCTGCCGTACGGTAAGGCCCGCATCCCCGATCAGCTGCTGCAGCTCTGCCCGGTCCGGCGGGGTCTTGAGATATTCCACGATCCGTGGCTCGACCCCGCTTTGGCGAATCATCGCCAGCGTGTTGCGCGAAGTGCCGCAATCGGGATTGTGGAAGATCACGACCCTCATAGCGTTTCGGGCTCCTGAACCAGCACGATGCCGAACGCGGCCTCGACCTCGGCCTGCACGCGCGCGGTAAGTTCGGCGATCTCAGCATAGGTGGCGCCGCCATGATTGACCAGCACCAGGGCGTGGCGTTCGGAGACGCCGGCGCTGCCGAGCCGCAGGCCCTTGAAACCCGCGTTCTCGATCAGCCAGCCGGCCGACAGCTTGGCGCGGCCATCGGGCTGCGCATAAGCGGGCGCCGTGGGGTGGGCGGCGCGGAAGCGTTCGGCGGTGGCGGCGTCCACGATGGGGTTGTGGAAGAACGAGCCGGCATTACCGGTTTGCGTCCAGTCCGGCAGCTTGGAGCGGCGCAGCTCCATCACCCGGTTCATGATGCTGGCAGCATCCGAACCCGCCCGCAGCTCGGATAAGCCGGCATAACGCAGATTAGGCTGCCAGTTCCTGGGCAGGGCAAAGCGGACTTTGGCAACAATGTAGCGATTGGGCTGGCGCTTGAAGAGGCTCTGCCGATAGGCAAAGGCGCAATCCTGCGGGCCCAGTTCCACGAAGCGCTGCTCGCGCGTGTCATAAGCGGCCAGCGAAGCGAAACGGTCAGCCAGTTCGAGCCCGTAGGCACCGATATTCTGGACCGGCGCGGCGCCCACCGTGCCGGGGATCAGCGCGAGATTTTCCAGCCCCGGCAAGCCGG
>JAQGKH010000316.1 GCA_028290225.1 Devosia sp.
CAAGCCCCGGGTGGCCAAGCGGCTCCACTTCGATGTGATCCCGCGCACGGTGGACGACTACTACGCGCATGTTGCGGCTTACCAGGCGCAGGACGCCGCCGCGCGGCTCGAAAACCCCGCCTTTCACGTCCATTATGGCGCCGTGCCCACGCCCGACGTGCCGCTGAGCTTTGCCCTGCTGCTCAACCTTGTTGCCACAGCCAACGCGCAGGACACCAAGGTGATGTGGGGCTTCATCTCGCGCTATATCCCGGGCGCCAGCGCCGCCACTCACCCGGAGCTCGACAAGCTCGCTGGCTACGCGGTCCGCTATTTCAACGACAAGATCAAGCCCTTCAAGACCTATCGCGCGCCTACCGAGGTCGAGCGCACCGCCCTGCAGGACCTGCATGACAGCTTGGAAGCCCATCTGGGCTCCACCAATGCCGAGGACCTGCAGAACCTCGTTTACGAGATCGGCAAGAAGTATCAGTTCGAACCGCTGCGCGACTGGTTCAAGGCCATCTACCAGGTGCTGCTGGGTGACGACCAAGGGCCGCGCTTTGGCTCGTTCATTGCTCTTTACGGCGTTGCCGAAACCCGCAAGCTCATTGAAACAGCCCTTAGCGGCGCCTTGCTGAAGCCTTCGGAGGCCTGAAGCCACTCCGTCTCAATCGGGAAGCGGGGCTTCCCTTTATTGGCTTGCCCAGATGATCCGGGCAATCCACTCGATCTCGGCCGTCTCGATCAACCGCGGCTCATAAGCGGGATTGATCGAATGCAGCTCGATCTGCTTGGCCGTTTGCCGTGCCAGGATCTTGGCCATGACCTCGCCATCGCGCGTTTTGACCACGACCCGATCGCCCCTCCGCACCTGCTCGGTGGGGGACACCACGATCCGGTCGCCTTCCCGATACAGCGGCTCCATGGAATCACCCTGCACCTCGAGCGCGTAGATCCCGCCTTCTCCCGGCATCGGCAGGGCGACCTCTTCCCAGCCCTGGCCGGCGGGGAACCCGGCACTGTCGAAAAACCCGCCCGAGCCCGCCTGCGCCAGCCCCAGCAGCGGCACGGTGGGGGCGGATGGCCGTTCCGCCATTTGCATGAACGCGCCGGTTCCCGCCAGAAACGTGTCGAAACCCTCTCCCGTGGCTTCGAGAATCTTGGCCAGGCTTTCCGTGGATGGCCAGCGCTCGCGACCATCCTTGCTGATGCGCTTGGAAACATTGAACGCCGTGGCATCCAGCCCCGCCAGCTTGGCCAGCGCCGAAACCGACAGCCGCTGCCGGCGTGCTAGGGCGTCAATCCCGTCCCAAACGGCGCGATGTGACAACATGGCGGCAACTCACTTGAGGAAGGAAACTTGTCTCTGTTAGGCAATAAATCCTATTCTTATACACCTTCTCTGTCCCTGTAAAGTCAACCCCCGCTTGCCCACCCGCCGGGGGGTGAGTAGGGTCGCCCCATGACCACGCCTCCATTTATCTACAAGATCGCTACCGAAGCCGTGTTTGCGCCTTATCGCGCCGCACCCAGTTTCCCGGGCATGCCGGTCGATGCGGCCGACGGCTTTATGCATTTCTCCACCGCCGCCCAGTTGCCCGATACCCTGCGCCTGCATTTCGCCGGGCAGTCCGAATTGGTGCTCCTGGCCATCCGCACTGCCCAACTCGCCAATACGCTGGTATGGGAGCCTTCGCGCGGCGGCCAGCTTTTCCCCCATCTCTATGACGAGCTGCCGACTGCGGCCATCGCCTGGGAAGCCCCGCTGGTGGTGAGCGCCGATGGCACCTGCCGCTTGCCCGAGGCGGTGCAATGATCCTTTCTGCCCTGTCGCCGCTGCTGCGCTTCGCCCCCGTTCAGGACCTCACCCGCGATACGCTCCTCAAGATGGATGCCGAAACCGCCCACGGCGCCACCATTACCGCCCTGCGACTAGGGCTTGGCCCCGAGCAGGGGCAGCCCGATGCGCCCGAACTGCGCACCACCCTGTGCGGCATTGACCTGACCAACCCCGTCGGCATGGCCGCCGGTTTTGACAAGAACGCCGAAGTCGCCCGGCCGCTGGCCGCCATGGGCTTTGGCATGGTTGAGATCGGCACCGTCACGCCGCGGCCCCAGGCGGGCAACCCCAAGCCTCGCCTGTTCCGGGTGCCCGAAGCGCATGGGGTGATCAACCGCATGGGCTTCAACAATGAAGGCCATGAAGCGGTGTTCACGCGGCTGAAAGACCTGCGGGTACCGGCCGCGCTCGGCGTCAATATCGGTGCCAACAAGGACAGTGCCGATTTCGTCGCCGATTACGTCCTGGGCGTGCAGCGCTTCGCCGATCTTGCCGATTATCTGACAGTCAACATTTCCTCCCCCAACACGCCCGGCCTGCGCGATCTGCAAGGCGACGAGGCCCTGCGCCGCCTCCTGGGGGAAGTGCTGCAGGCGCGCGCCAAAAACCGCACCCGCGTGCCGGTTTTCCTCAAGATCGCGCCCGATCTCGATGAAACCGCTCTCGACGCCATTGCCAAGGTGGTGCTCGCCACCGATCTCGATGGCCTGATCGTTTCCAACACCACGCTGAGCCGCGATCCGGTGCAGGGCCAAGCCAATGCCACCGAGGCTGGCGGTCTTTCCGGCAAGCCGCTGTTTTCCCTCGCGACGCGGCGGCTGGCGCAAACCCGGCAGCGCGTCGGCGATCTGCCGATCATCGGCGTTGGCGGCATCCATTCCCCGCAAACGGCGCTCGCCAAGTTTGAGGCCGGCGCCAACGCGGTTCAGCTTTATTCCGCGCTGGTCTTTGGCGGCCTGGACCTGTTGGAGCGCATCAAGCAGGGCTTGGCCGTCGCAGTCCGCGCCCAGGGCAAGACCAACATCGCTGAGCTGGTTGGCACCCGCACCGGGCAATGGGCCAGCGGCGAAGCGGCCCTGCCGCGCTAGGCGCTGAACAGCGCGGCCTTGCGCCGCTCCAGCGCCCACCAATAAATCAGGCCGCGGGTGATGAACCAGCAATGCAGCGCCGCCCACAGGCCCCAATTGCCCCAAAGCGGCTGCAGCACCGTCGCTGCCAGCAGGAACACGGGCAGTGATGCAACCATGCCGTTGCGCATCACCCGGTTGAGGGTTGTGCCCACCAGGATGCCGTCAAACACCACCGCCGGCATGAACGACACGGCGCAAAGCGCGGCCACCGGCAGATACAGCAGCGCCTGGCTTTGCACCGCCCATTGGTGGTCATCCCTGCAATGATCAGTGGCCCGGTGGCAAACCAGAGCGCTCCTAGCCCCGCCGCAAGCACCAGTGCCCAGCCAAAGCTCAGCCGATAAGCCCGCTCGAACGCCGGGCGCCAATTGGCTCCCACAGCCTTGCCGCTCAGCTGCTCGGCCGCCTGGGCGATGCCATCGAGGAAGTAGCCCGCCACCATCAGCAGGTTAAGAAGGATCGCGTTGGCCGACAGCGCCACTTCCCCCATGCGCGAGCCCTGCGCCG
>JAQGKH010000367.1 GCA_028290225.1 Devosia sp.
CCGATTTCTTCCACCACATCGGCGTAAGCGGCGAGATCCAGCGTCGTGGCGATGCGCGACCATGCGGCGATGCGGGCTCCATAAGGCTGCATGACGCTATCGATGCCCAGCAGCGACACGGCGCGCAAGATGAAAGGCAGGACATTGGTATCGAGCCCGATGCCCGCGGCATTGCCGATGGCGGCGACCGCCCCGCCATATTTGACCTGCTTGAGCAGCTTGCCCAGGATCGGGCCGCCGACATTGTCGATGGCTGCGGCCCAGCGCGCCGCTTCCAGTGGCTTGTCAGGCTGGGCGAGGAATTCGTCGCGCGGCAGGATGCTCGTGGCGCCAAGTGCCTTGAGGCTGTCGCCGTGTTCGGGACGGCCGGACAGCGCCACAGCCTGGTAGCCGAGCTTGCCGAGCAGCGAGAGCGCCACCGTGCCGACTCCGCCAGCAGCGCCGGTGACCAGCACTTCGCCCGCTTCGGGGGTGAGACCCGCCGCTTCCAGGCGGTTGATGGCCAGCATGGCGGTGAGCCCGGCGGTGCCCACGATCATGGCCTGCCGGGTGGAAAGGCCTTGCGGCAAGGGCACTAGCCAATCGGCGTTGACGCGGGCGCGCTGAGCATAACCGCCCCACTGGGCTTCCCCGACGCGCCAGCCGGTCAGGACCACCTGGTCGCCAGCCTGGTAGCGCCCGTCGGCGCTATCGCGCACGGTGCCCGCGAAATCGATGCCGGCCACATGGGGGTAGTTGCGCACGAGGCCCCCTGCCCCGGTCAGGCACAGCCCGTCCTTGTAGTTGAGCCCGGCCCAGTCGACATCCACCGTCACATTGCCTTGTGGCAGGCGATCATCGGACAGGGTCTGGAGGCTGGAGGAAACCTTGCCATCAGCGCTGCGATCGGTGACGAGGGCCTGAAAACTCATGAAAACATCCTTGTTGTTCGGGGGGCGGAACAGGCGCTAGACCTTCCAGTCCTCGCCCAAGACCGGCGGCGTGCGCGGCAGCCGAACTGACCTGAACCGCCGATCGGCCGCACTTATCCGCCATTGGTGGAAAGTAGCGACTGCATCCGCCAAGCGGGCCGCTGCACGCATTGCTGCACGAAGCACAAGTTCTTGGGCGCAGTAGACGATTGATCGCAGATCATTGGCGCGCCCGGCACAGCGGCAGGCGCCGGATCGGTGCCTCCCAACACCCGTGCCAGCAGCATTGCAACAGTTTTGCGCTTCAAGCAGCCGCCCGCAATATTGTCTGGCGAGGACAATAATGTCGAGTGCAGTGGTGATCATCTCGGTGCACTGCGAGCCCGCGGACCCTGTGGCTGCCCACTCAATCCGGGCTGCCCAAAGGCAACTGGCCGCGTCGGCTTAAACGCCCGCTACTGCATTGCCAGCGCAGCTGAGGGAAAAGCTAATCTAAGCGCAGAAGAATCATTGCTGCACCATGGAACGAGACGGCCTTCCAATGCATAGAATTGGCGGAACGGGTCGCGTCCGTCGCCGAGTACGGGCCTTCCCGGGGGGAGCTTCGGAAGGGAGTGAGGTCTGCCATGTATGTTTATGTTTTCACCGGTCGCGGTTCGGTCATGGGCTATTCGCCCGAGCTGTCGGGGATCAATCTCCCCGAGCATTTCGGCCCGTGGGTGATGACCCGGGCGCTAACCATGGTGGCGGGTGAAACCGGGCGGCCGACCGTGGACACCGACGCCTGTCTGGGCGATATCGAGCAGTTCGGGTATCATCTGACCGAGCGAGGGATGCGGATCACCGCCAGTGAAACCGTGGTTCCGGGCACGACCCCGGTGCGGCGCATGTCGGCTTAGCCGGCAGGCCTCACGCCTTCCCTGCTCCAGGTAAACCTGCCACCTTCACCCCCCTGCGGCGTTGACCCCGGCTTGTTCAGCCCAGGAGGACCCCGATGGTGACCGTTGCTTACCTGCCCATCGATGAACCCAAGCCGGTCGCGCCCAATCTCTGGGTCGTGGACGGGGGGCCGATGTCGGTAGCGGGAATGCCCATCCCCATTCGCATGACGGTGATCCGGCTGGCGGACGGGAGCCTGGTGCTCCATTCACCCACCCGGTTCAGCTTCCCGTTGCGCGCGCAGCTGGAGGCGCTGGGCCCCGTAAGGCACCTGGTGGCGCCCAACACCGCGCACTGGTCGTTCATGAAGGAGTGGCAGGGGCATTTTCCCGATGCGACCTCCTGGGTGGCGCCCACCCTCAAGGAGCGGCCCGCCGTGCAAAAGGCCGGGCTCAAGATCGATCAGGTGCTGGCCGATGGCGCCCCGGCGGCCTGGAATGGCGAAATCGAGGTGGTGGTGGTGCGCGGCCGCCCGATTGCGGAAGCGGTGCTGTTTCACCGCGCCTCGCGCAGCATGGTGCTGACCGACCTGGTGGTGAATGTGGAGCCGGAAAAGCTGCCGGGCCTGCTCAAGATCGGCGCCCGGCTGGTGGGCTCGGCCGCCCCGGGCGGCAAGGCGCCCATATATGCACGCGCAGCCTTCAAGGCGGGTGGATCGGAAGCGGCTGCCGCCGCGCAGCGCCTCGTGGCGCTCGATCCGGAGCGGGTCATCTTTGCGCATGGGCGCTGGTTCGAACAGAACGGGCGCGAACAGCTGCAGCAGTCCCTGCGCTGGCTGCTCCCGGCCTGAAGGCCCCGGCTAGCGCATGGCGCCGATCAGGCGCCGATATTCGGCTTCCGGCTTGCCGTAGGCATCCTGGGCAAAGCGCTCCATGGCTTCCCGATTGCGCATGGTGATGTAGCCCCGCTCGGCCGAAATGAAGCCATTGCCTTCCAGCACATGCAGCGCGGTGGTG
The DNA here is from genome assembly GCA_028290225.1 of Devosia sp. Lineage (GTDB taxonomy): Bacteria > Pseudomonadota > Alphaproteobacteria > Rhizobiales > Devosiaceae > Devosia. The sequence goes on from JAQGKH010000367.1 coordinate 2,807, forward strand.
ACCGTGGGGCGGCGCACGGCCAGCATCACCGACATGAACTCGTGCGTCAGCGCCATTTCGTCGCCATCCGAGCGGTCATGGCACATCAACAGCCAGCGCGCGAGCCGCTCGTCCACGGGATGAACAGCGTTGCTCAGGGCGGTAAAGCCGGTCTGGTATTGCAGGGTCTGCACATAAAGCGCCAGCAGGTTGCGCAGGCCATGGCTTTTGGCAATGGCGTCCTGCAGGCGCGCGCGCTCGATCCGATGCCCCTGCGCATCGGCCTGGATCACGATGAAATTGATGGTGCGGTCGGAGCCCAATGCCAGCGAGGTGGGGCAAAACCCCTCCCGCCCGAAAATGCCCACTTCAGCCTGCTGCCCTTCGGGTGAAATGGCGAGAATGGAGCCGAGCCCACGATCAAGGAAATGCGCATATTCCACCGGCTGGTCCGGCTCGGCCAGAACCGTGCGCAACGGAAGATCGACGGGCTTGAGCCACGGTGCGATGATCTCGAAGTCGGCCGCTGGAAGCAGACGAAGAAGACGGTTCAAGACGACGGACTGCTGAACAACAGGCATGAGCTCTTATCCTGGGGGCAAGAGCAAAAGACGACTCTCATCCGCCCTCGCCCAAGTCAGACAGATGGTTATGTCCTGTAGCTCGATTTGACTGGCCCCATCGGGTGGGTACGCCAGCGGACAGTGGGCAGCGATCCGGGGAGTTGACAGGCGTGGGCGCAAACGCGGTATTGGGCGGAACAAGAACTTGGGGGAGCACCATGAACCAAATCGATCTGCGCGAGCGTGTAGCTGTAGTAACGGGAGGCGCACAGGGGCTGGGCTTTGCCATTGCCCAGCGGCTACAGGCTTCGGGCGCACGGGTAAGCCTTTGGGACATGAACAGCGAACTGCTGGATCAGGCCAAGGCGGAACTGGGGGGCGCCCCGGCCACGGTCGCCCTCAACATTACCGACTACGATGCGGTGGCGGCAGCGGTGGCGGAGGTGGAACGCACCATGGGCAGCCTTGATATCGTGGTGCATTCGGCGGGTATCGCCGGCAGGAACGCGCCGCTCGACGAATACGAGCTCGATGAATGGCGGCGGGTGATCGAGGTCGACCTCAATGGTGCATTCTATGTCAACCGGGCGGTGTTGCCCGGCATGAAGGCGCGCAATTACGGGCGCATCGTCAACATCGCCTCCATCGCCGGCAAGGAGGGCAATCCCAACGCCTCCGCCTATGCCGCCGCCAAGGCCGGCGTCATCGGCATGACCAAGGCGGTGGGCAAGGAAGTGGCCAAGTACAACATCGCCATCAACGCCATCACTCCGGCCACCGCCAAAACGCGCATCCTTGATGAACTCAAGCCCGAGTTCATCGATTACATGCTCAGCCGCATTCCGCGCGGCCGGTTCCTTGAAGTGGAGGAAGCGGCCAATATGGTGGCCTGGCTGGTTTCGGCGGAAAACAGCTTCACCACGGCGGCGGTGTTTGATTTGTCGGGCGGCCGGGCGACCTACTGAGCCCGGGAGGGGGCTAGGCATGGCTGAGGTGATGGCGGACGAAGGCAACGGCTTGGGTGGGCACCTCGGCTGGGCCGGTTTTGCCATCGGCTTTGGCCTCGGCGGCTTTTTCGATGGCATCCTGCTGCACCAGGTGCTGCAATGGCACCATCTGCTGAGCGGGCTCGAACAGGCGCGGCAGGATTTGCGCGTGCTGGTGATGACCGATGGCCTGTTCCACGTCCTGATGTACCTCGTGACCGCCGTGGGCCTTTGGCTATTGTGGCGGTCACGGCAACACTTTGCCCAAGCGGGCGCGGACCGCATCCTGTTCGCTTTCGCGCTGCTTGGTTTTGGCGGCTGGCACCTGGTGGACGCCGTGCTGAGCCACTGGATTCTTGGCATTCACCGCATCCGCATGGATGTGGACAATCCCTTGTTCTGGGACCTGCTTTGGGTGGGGGTGTTCGGCATCTTGCCGGTGATCGCAGGCTTGCTGCTGCGCCGCAGAGCCGGGGGCGGGCGGCGACTCACCAGTTCGCCGCTGGCGCTGGTGCTGGCAGTGGCGATCGGGGCGCCACTGGCCGCCCTGCCCCCTCCCGACCAAAGCCGTGTCATGGTGCTGTTCCGCCCTGGGGTTACGCCCGGCGAGGCCTTCAGCGCCATTCAAGAGGCCCAGGGGCGGCTGGTGTGGAGCGATCCATCGGGCCAGTTATGGGCCGTAGACCTGTCGAGCGGGGGCGACAGGGTCGCCCTTTATCGCAATGGGGCGCTGCTGGTCAGCAATGCCATCGTGCCATTGGGGTGCCTCGACTGGATGCGAGCCTAGCTGGCTATGCACGCAAATTTGGGGGCAAACTGCCGGCATCGCACCTGACGAAGCGAGTCAGAAATCCTGGTTAAAACCGCGTAAATCCTCATAAAGCCGGCAATACCGGCCGAGGCGATCGGCGTGATACCCCGCTTGTGCCGGGTCGGGCTCGAAGGTCCGCTCGAAGCGCACCAGCCGCCGCACCACCTCCGCCAGGGGGCGGGACTGGTCCTGCGATTGGCCTGCCAGAATGGCTGCGCCCAGCGCCGCTGACTCCGGCGCCACGCAGCGTCGCAGCGGGATGCCCAGCACATCGGCGCGGATCTGGCACCACAAGTCCGAAGCGGCCCCGCCCCCGCCGATATTGATCACACCAGGCTCCAGTGCTGCCGATTGGCGCAGCGCATCGAAAGCCAGCCGCACCGAATAAGCAACGCCATCCAGCACGCCCCGCGCCATTTCCGCCGCCCCGGCGCTCGGATCGAGCCGGGCAAAGACCCCGCGCGTGGCGTTGTCCCATAGCGGAGCCCGTTCGCCCTGCAGATGGGGCAGGAACAGCGGCACGGTTCCCGTCGCGGTTCCAGCGAGCGCTGCCGTTTCGGCAGGGCTGCGCCCCAGCACGCCGGCAAACCACCCAAGCGCCGCGCCGCCCATCTGGGTCGGGGCGGCGTGCATGACAATGCCCTCATAGGGCGGAAACAGGATCACGCCGGGCGTCGGCACCACGGTGGACGAAACAATGCCGGCGATTTCGCTGGTGCCGCTCTGGTACATGGCGTCGCCATTCTCCACGACACCCACGCCGAACATGCCGCCCCAGGCATCCATCGCCCCGACCACCACCGGCGTTCCCGCGCAGGGCAGTCCTGCCCGCACCCGGCCGGCAACCGTCGTAAAACTCGCCAGCGGCGGCAGCTTGCCGGCGGCGCCGGGCACGAGATCGAGCAGTTCGCCGACATAACCCTGTGCGTTCACCAGCCCGACGGCCGCGACGGGATCGCTCATCACCGCGCCGGTCAGCTGCATGACGCAGAAATCCTTGGGCAGCAGCAGATGGGCGGTTTGGGCATAAATCTCGGGCTGGGTGCGCCGGATGTGGGCGAGGCGCGACAGCGCGTGGCTGGCATCGATGGGCACCGGGCCGCCGAACCAGTGGAGCTTCTGCTCGGGGCTCACCTGCGCATCCAGCAAGGCGGCATCGGGCGCCGACCGCGTGTCCTGCCAGATGATCGCGGGCAGCAGGGGTTCGCCTGCCCGGTCCACGAACACATGGGTGTTGACCTGGCTGCAGATGCCGATGGCCTGCAGCCCGCTCAGATCATGGGCTTGCGCGAAGCTTTGCAGCGCCGCGAGTACCCCCGCCATCCAGTCCCGCGGGTCCTGTTCGGCATGGCCCGGCTGGGGGCGGCTGGTGGGGTGAGCGCGGGAAAACGCAGCGAGCCGCTCGCCGGCCTCGTCGACCAGCACCGCCTTGGTTGCGGTTGTGCCCACATCGACGCCGATAAGTGTGCTTTTCGCCACGCTGCGGTCCTCAAAACTCTAGCCGATCCCCAGCCTCTCCCATATGGTGCCTGCGGAAAAAAGGAAACACGGGCAGGCCCTTGCGGCCGCGCCTCGATGGGGGACACCAGCGCATGATTACTTCCTCGGCCATGACTCGCCGCCTGCTCGCCAGCACGGTTATATTGGCGGCCAGCCTTGGCGCCGGTGGCGCCCTTGCCCAGTCCAAGGTCGCGGTGATCACACCGTATCTGGCGCAGCCTGGCACCCAGTTCTATGTGGAAGCCTTCCAGGCCGCCGCGCAAGGCAAGGATTGGCAGGTCAATGTCATCGACACCGCCGGTGACGTTGCTGCCGTGATCAGCCGCATCGAGGACATGGTCACCCAGAACGTCGATGCAATCGTGCTCAATGTCGATCCGACCCAGGTCACTGCGGGCTTGCAGGCCGCAGCCGATGCCGGCATTCCGGTGATCGGCATGGATGCGGGCAGCGATCCCCTCCTGGTCACCAATGTCACGAGCAATGGCTATGCCATGGCCGCTGAAACCTCGGCCTATGTGGCCGACCGCATCGATGGACAGGGCAATATCGTCATGTTCGTGTTCGAGGCCTTCCCGCCCGTGCAGGTGCGCGGCGTGGTCGCCGATGCCGTGTTCGGCAATTATCCCGATATCACCGTGCTCGATCACGTCACCCCGGATGTGTCCGATGGCGGCATTGCCGATTCGCGCGCCAAGATGGAAGCGATCCTGGCCGCCAATCCCGAGCCGGGCAGCATCAAGGCAGTCTGGGCGGCTTGGGACCAGCCGGCGCTGGGCGCCCTCCAGGCCATCGAAGCGGCGGGCCGCCAGGATGAAGGCATTGTCGTCACCTTCA
>JAQGKH010000017.1 GCA_028290225.1 Devosia sp.
GCCCCGCCCCGCCCCCCGCCATTCTCGAAGGCGGCATGGCCGAACCGGTCATAAGCGGCGCGCTTCTGGCCGTCTTTGAGCGTGTCATAGGCCTCGTTGATTTCCTTGAACTTGGCTTCCGCCTCGCTGTTGCCCGGATTGCGATCCGGATGATGCTGCATGGCAAGCTTGCGATAGGCGCTCTTAAGTGCCGCATCGTCGGCCCCCTTGGCGACGCCAAGCACTTCGTAGAAATCACGTTTGGCCAAGAAATAAACTCCACAAGCCCGGCTGCGGCACAGGCGTCGCGCTGCGAGCGCGCCGGCCGGCACTGCAAGGATTAGGTTGGAAACACCCCACAGATGGCAACGCCGCGCTGCCCCTGCAAGGGGTGATTAGCAAGGGTGGCGCCCGCCAGCAACTCTTGGATTCACGTGAAACCCTGCTGGCTGCGGCACCCGCGCAAACAAAAAGGGCCCGGCAGTGCCGGACCCTTGCAGATCGGATGAAAGACTTAGGCCGACTTCTGGTTGTCGTCGCGCACTTCCTCGAAGTCCGCGTCCACCACGTCGTCGTCGCCGGCATCACCGGCCGCCTTGGCCTCGGCTTCCGCCTGGGATGCCTTGTACATGGCTTCCCCAAGCTTCATCGAGGCTTCGGCCAGTGCCGAGGTCTTTTCCTTGATCGCTTCGGCATTCTCGCCCTCGATCACCGAACGCAGGTCGGCCAGTGCGGTTTCGATCGCCGTCTTGTCCTCGGCCGAAACCTTGTCGCCATATTCCTTGAGCGACTTTTCAGTCGAGTGGATCAGCGACTCGGCCTGGTTCTTGGCTTCCACCGCTTCGCGCTTCAGCCGGTCGGCCTCGGCGTTCTGCTCGGCTTCCTTGACCATGTTCTCGATATCGGCGTCCGAAAGGCCACCCGAAGCCTGGATGCGGATCTGCTGCTCCTTGCCCGTGCCCTTGTCCTTGGCCGAGACCTGCACGATGCCGTTGGCGTCGATGTCGAAGGTCACTTCGATCTGCGGCACGCCGCGCGGTGCGGGTGGAATGCCGGTCAGGTCGAAATTGCCCAGCAGCTTGTTGTTGGCCGCCATCTCGCGTTCACCCTGGAACACGCGAATGGTCACCGCGCTCTGGCTGTCTTCGGCGGTCGAGAAGGTCTGGCTCTTCTTGGTCGGAATAGTCGTGTTGCGATCGATCAGGCGGGTGAACACGCCACCCAGCGTTTCGATGCCCAGCGACAGCGGGGTCACGTCGAGCAGCAGCACGTCCTTGACGTCGCCCTGCAGCACGCCGGCCTGGATCGCGGCACCGAGTGCCACCACTTCGTCCGGGTTCACGCCCTTATGGGGCTCCTTGCCGAACAGCTGCTTCACCAGCTCCTGCACCTTGGGCATGCGGCTCATGCCACCCACCAGCACGACTTCGTCGATCTGGGCCGCCGTGATGCCGGCATCCTTGAGGGCCTGCTTGCACGGATCCATGGTCCGCTGCACCAGGTCTTCCACCAGGGTTTCGAGCTTGGCGCGGGTCAGCTTGAGCGTCAGGTGCTTGGGGCCCGAGGCGTCGGCAGTGATGAAGGGCAGGTTGATTTCGGTCTGGGTCGAGCTCGAGAGCTCGATCTTGGCCTTTTCAGCCGCTTCCTTCAGGCGCTGCAGCGCCAGCTTGTCATTGCGCAGGTCGATGCCCTGCTCTTTCTTGAACTCGTCGGCCAGGTAATCCATCAGCCGGTTGTCGAAGTCCTCGCCACCCAGGAACGTGTCGCCATTGGTAGACTTCACCTCGAACACGCCATCGCCGATCTCGAGGATCGAAACGTCGAAGGTGCCGCCGCCAAGGTCATAGACGGCAATGGTGCCGCTGTTCTTCTTGTCGAGGCCATAGGCCAGGGCCGCCGCCGTGGGCTCGTTGATGATGCGCAGCACTTCCAGGCCCGCGATCTTGCCCGCGTCCTTGGTCGCCTGACGCTGCGAATCGTTGAAGTAAGCGGGAACCGTGATCACCGCCTGGGTGACCGTCTCGCCAAGATAGGACTCGGCGGTTTCCTTCATCTTCTGCAGGATCATGGCGGAAACCTGCGATGGCGAATACTTGTCGCCCGAGGCCTCGACCCATGCGTCGCCATTGTCGGCCTTGACGATCTTGAAGGGGACGAGGTTCTTGTCCTTGGCTACCACGGCGTCGTCGAATCGACGCCCGATCAGGCGCTTGACGGCAAACAGCGTGCCTTCTGGATTGGTCACCGCCTGGCGCTTGGCCGGCTGGCCAACAAGGCGCTCGCCATCCTTGGAAAACGCCACCATCGAGGGGGTGGTGCGCGCCCCTTCCGCGTTTTCAATAACCTTGGGAGTGCTGCCGTCCATAACGGCGACGCAGCTGTTGGTGGTCCCGAGGTCGATACCGATAACTTTAGCCATTACGTGCCTCTCTTTAAGCAAAACCCTTGGTCGAAACCCTTCTCGCGAAGCGGTCTCCAGGGCCTTTTGAGCCGGGTTTCCTTGCATTGGATGTGCCCATCGCTGGGCCTTGGCGGTATATAGGGGGGGCGCTGGAGGGGTTCAAGCAGAACAAAATAGATTTGGCTGAACCGGTGACCCGGTGCAGGGCGCCGCTGGACGGCACCCTGCCGGTCCGCTTAGTCGGTCAGCGTATAGCTATCGAGCGTGCAGATATCGATCGCGGGAACTTCGAGCAGGTTGCCTTCACCCGTTTCGAAGCGGAAATCATAGAGGCACTGGTCCGATCCGTCCCCGATCGTCACCGCACCCTGTTCGCCCGATTCCAGCGTACCATCCTCGCCAAGCAGGTCATCACCCCAGTTTTCCTCGGTGCTGGGTGTGGTGTAGAAATAGTGCAGCGCCTGCGAGCTGTTGTTGATCAGCGTGAATTCAACCGTCTGCGCGCTGGCCGGTGCCGCACCCAAGATCATGAGGGCGGCAAGGGCCGCTCCGACTCGTCCATACATTGTTTTTTCTCCTCTGGAGCCGTTCACTTCAGGCCCGGCGCCGCTTGTGCCACTCGCCCGCAGCTACGCCAAGTGGCTTTGCAAGACACCGTAACCACAATAAAAACCACGCCATGTTCACGCCTGGCACAGTACTGCTCCACGACAATCTCCATCCTGACGGCGCCAACCTGCTGTTCACTGCGCCCCGGACTGTCCTTGTCGCCCATACCCGCGACGAGGCGCGCGCAGCCTTGCGGGAACTGGAAGCCGCAGCGGCCTCCAACCTCTGGGCAGCCGGCTTCCTGGCCTATGAACTGGGCTTCCTGTTCGAAGAGCGGCTGGAGCAGTTGCTGCCCCAACGCTCGGCCTTTCCCCTTCTCTGGCTCGGCCTTTATTCCGAACCCGAGCGCCTTGCCCCCGCTGACGTCGACGATCTGCTGGCGGCTATCGCCCCAGGCGAGTCCGGCCAGGCCGTCGATCTCCAACCCATGCTGGACCGAGCCGGCTACGCCCCGACATTTGCCCAGGTGCAGGACTGGATCGCCGGTGGCGACGTGTATCAGGTGAACCTGACCTTCAAGGCCCGCTTCGGCCTGCAGGGCCATCCCGTCGCCCTTTACCGCGACCTCGTGCGCAAGCAGCGTGTCGCCTATGGCGCGCTGGTCAATACCGGCGAACACTGGATCCTGTCGCGCTCGCCTGAGCTGTTTGTCGCGAGCAAAGGCGGCGAGCTCACCGCCCGTCCCATGAAGGGCACCCTGCGCCGCGGCCCCCGGCTCGATGAAGACGAGGCCGGGCGTGCCGCCCTGCGGGCCGACCCCAAGAATCGCGCCGAAAACCTGATGATCGTCGATCTCCTGCGCAACGATCTGGCCCGCATCAGCGAGGTCGGCTCCGTCGAGGTCACCGATCTTTTCACCACGCAGACCTATCGCGCCCTTCACACCATGACCTCGGGTATTCGCTCCCGGCGCCTGCCCGGAACATCGACAACCGCGCTGTTGGCGAACCTCTTCCCTTGTGGCTCGATCACCGGCGCCCCCAAGCTGCGCGCCATGCAGATCATCCACGCGGCAGAAGGAAAGCCGCGCGGACTTTATACCGGCTCGATCGGCTATTTCGCGCCCAATGGCGATCTGGCGCTCAACGTTGCCATCCGCACCGCCGTGATCGACCGGGCAGGGCAGGGGGAGATCGGCATCGGCGGCGGCATCGTGGCTGATTCGGGTGCGGCGGACGAATACAGCGAGGCGCTGCTCAAAATGGCTTTTCTGGCCGATTCGGCCCCGCCCATCTGCTTGATCGAAACCCTGCGCTGGGCGCCCGGGGAAGGCTTTTGGCTGCTGGAGCGGCACCTGGATCGCCTGAGCGCCTCCGCCACCTATTTCGCTATCCCCCTACAGGCCGAGGAGGTCCGGGACCTCCTGCTGCGTCAAGCTGCCGGCTGGGGCGCCGAGCCCATGCGCGTGCGCCTTACCCTCCATGAAGAGGAGGGGCTGGCGGTTTCCGCCACTGTGCTCCCGCCCAATCCGCCCCGGTTCCGCTTCACCATTGCCCCCGAGCCACTTCAATCAAACTCGCCCTGGTTGGCGCATAAAACCACCTATCGCAGTTTTTACGACGAGCCGCGCCTGCAGGCCAGCAAGGCCCTTGGCGTTGATGAAGTGGTGTTCCGCAATGAGCGGGGCGAGCTCACCGAAGGCTCCATCACCTCGCTTTTCGTGCAGCGCGGGGAGGTGTTGCTGACCCCGCCCTTGACGGCCGGCCTGTTGCCGGGAACGCTTCGCGCCGAACTGCTCCACACCGGCGCGGCAAGGGAGGCCTGCTTGACCCTCGATGATCTTCGCAGCGCCCAGGCTATTTTCCTTGGCAATTCCGTGCGCGGCCTGCTCCCCGCCCAATGGATCGACGCTCCAGCAAAGGATCCGACATGACCCTCGACATCACCCCCAAGGACGTTTTGATCGTCGTCGACGTCCAATATGATTTCCTGCCGGGCGGCAGCCTGGCCGTTGCCGGCGGCGACGAGATCGTGCCGCTGATCAACACCCTCGCCAAGCGCTTCACCAATGTGGTGCTGACCCAGGACTGGCACCCCGCCGATCACATCTCCTTTGCCAGTCAGCACCCCGGCATGGAGCCGTTCCAGACCATTGAGCTGCCTTATGGCACCCAGGTGCTCTGGCCCGATCATTGCGTTTGGAACACCCATGGGGCCGCCCTCTCGGCCGATCTCGACATTCCCCATGCCCAGCTGGTCATCCGCAAGGGTTACAATCGCGCCGTGGACTCTTATTCCGGCTTCCAGGAAGCGGACCGGATGACCCGCACCGGGCTCACCGGCTATCTGGCGGAGCGGCGGCTGGGCAAGCTTTATGTTGTGGGCATTGCGACGGATTTCTGCGTCAGCTGGACGGCATTGGACGCGGCTGATGCGGGGCTGGACGTGAGCGTGGTTGAAGACGCCACCCGGGCCATTGACAGCAATGGCTCGCTGGCGAGGGCCTGGGCCAATATGCAAACGGCGGGCGTCGGCCGCCTGGTGAGCAAGGACATTCTGGGCTAGCAGCCATGCCCTGATAGGGACATACGCGCTTCACGCGCTCCAGCGACGCTGGTGTGCCCCAGGGGCCACAAACACAAACCCCCGCCGGAGCGGGGGTTCTCGTTCAACAATGTCCAAGCTCAGGCTGACTTGTCCACCGCTTCCGCCGATTCCCCGGCGCGGGGTCCGCCTTTGGCCACGCCGACCATAGCGGGGCGCAACACGCGCTCGCCAATGGCAAAGCCGGTCTGCACCACCTGCACCACCGTCCCTTCGGGCCGGGTGGGATCGGGCACTTCGAACATCGCCTGGTGCTTGTGCGGGTCGAACTTCTGCCCTTCCGCCTCGATCGGCTTGACGCCGTGCTTGCCCAGAAGGCGCTGCATCTCGCGTTCGGTCATCTCGATCCCCTCGATCAACGACTTGATCGTGGGGTCACTCGATTCGCGCGCCTCGGCGGGCAGCACCAGCAGGGCCCGGCTCAGGGCATCGGTCGCCGACAGCATGTCCCGGGCAAACCCGGCAATGGCATAGGAGCGGGTATCGGCCACGTCGCGCTCGGTGCGCTTGCGCAGGTTTTCCATCTCCGCAACCGTGCGCAGCAGCCGATCCTTGAGCTCGCTGTTCTCGGCCCGCAGCGTTTCGATGGGATCGATCTCCTCGAAGCTTTCGGGCATTTCGATCTCGGGTTGTTCGCTGGGCGAGGTGTTTTCGTCGCTCATGGTGAAAAGCTTCCGCTGAAGATATGAATTTAAGCCCCGATATCGGCCAAAGGGGCAGGTTTTTCAACCCTGCCCACGGGCTTTGCGCGCCATCATCGTCGTGATCACGTTTGCCGTATAGTCCACCACGGGAACGATGCGGGCATAGTTGAGCCGGGTGGGGCCGATCACGCCCAGGACGCCCACCACCTTGTCATTGGCATCCTTATAGGGGCTTAGGATCACCGAAGATCCCGACAAGGAAAACAGCTTGTTCTCTGAGCCGATAAAGATGCGCACGCCCTGCGCGTTTTCGGCATCCCCCAGCAGTTCCAGCAAGCCGTCCTTGCTTTCCAGCTCATCGAACAGCTGGCGCATCCGGGCCATGTCTTCCGATGCCATGGCGTCATTGATCAGATTGGCGCGGCCGCGCACGATCACCGTGGGCCCCGCCGCCGATGATGGCTGGCTGAGGGTGGCAATCCCCGTTTCCACCAGCTTTTGCGTCAGCTCGTCCAGTTCCGCCCGCTGCTCGGCCCGTTGTTCGCTCAGCGTCTTGCGGGCCTCGGCAATGGTGCGGCCCACCACATGATGGGCCAGGTAATTGCTGGCCTGCTGCAGGGCACTGGCAGTCAGTCCGGCGGGCAGCGCCATGATGCGGTTTTCCACCTGCCCGTCCTCGCCCACGAGGATCGCCATGGCCCGCGCGGCATCGAGCCGCACGAATTCGATATGCTTGAGCACCATGTCGGCCTTGGTGGCGATCACCACGCCCGCGCCCTGGCTCAAGCCCGACAGCAGCTGGCTCGCTTCGGCCAGCAGGTCCTCGACCTTGCCCCCTTCAGCGGTTTCGGCGATGTGCTGGGCGATATGGATGCGCTCTCGTTCATCCACCGCACCTACTTCCAGCATGGCATCCACGAAAAAGCGCAGGCCTTCCTGCGTGGGGGCTCGGCCGGCCGAAACATGGGGCGCGGCGATCAGCCCGAGTTCCTCCAGATCCGCCATGACATTGCGCACTGAAGCGGGGGACAGCCCCAGTTGCAGCATCCGGCTCAGATCGCGCGAGCCCACCGGCATGCCGGTATCGAGATAGCGCTCCACCAGGTGCCGGAAAATGTCCTGGCTGCGGGTGTTGAGGACGGCAAGAAAGTCTTCGGGTGGCTTGACCATGATTTCAGTTCAAATTGTCCGCTTTAACCCTGACCCCCATTTAAGGGCATTGCAGCCATTCGCCAAGCCAGCCCGGCTTGTGAGTGCCCGCGAGGAGGGTTAAGACGCGGTTAACAGCTTTTTCTATGCCAAGGTGATTGCCCATGCGGCCTTCCGGACGCGAGCCCAATCAGATGCGCGCGATTTCAATCGAGCGCAATGTCTCGCTTAAAGCCGAAGGATCGTGCCTCGTTTCCTTTGGCGATACCAAGGTGCTGGTCACCGCTTCGGTGGAAACCAGCCTGCCGGGCTGGTTGCGCGGCAAGGGGCAGGGCTGGGTGACCGCCGAATACGGCATGCTGCCCCGCGCCACGGGGTCGCGCACCCGCCGCGAAGCCACCGCCGGCAAGCAATCGGGCCGTACCCAGGAAATCCAGCGCCTGATCGGCCGCTCGCTGCGCGCCGTGGTTGATCTGCCCATGCTGGGCGAAAACCAGGTCACGCTTGATTGCGACGTGCTCGAGGCCGATGGCGGCACCCGCACCGCCGCCATTACCGGCGCTTATGTGGCGCTGGCCGATGCGCTGCGCTGGATGGATGAGCGCAAGCTCACCCGCGGTCCGGCGCTGCGTGATTCGGTGGCCGCCGTGTCCTGCGGCATTTATCGGGGCACCCCGGTGCTTGATCTGGATTACCTTGAAGACGTCGAGGCCCACACCGACGCCAATTTCGTCATGACCGGCTCGGGCAAGTTCGTGGAAATCCAGGGCACCGCCGAAGGCGCCCCATTCAGCCGCGATGAACTCGATCAGCTTATGAGCTTGGCCGAAACCGGCATCGGCCAATTGTCCCAGCTTCAGGCGGCGGCGCTTTCGGCATGAACCTGTTCACCCGCAAGAAAAGCCCGGCCGCCCCCATTGCCATGCCGGCTGCGCCACGCAGCCAGCCCGGCTCGGCTTGTCCCATCTGGCACGATGTCGCGCGCGCTCTCGAGCAATCGAGCCGGGCAGCGCCGCGGGGAAAGACGCGGGGAGGCAACGCCAAATGAGCGCGATACCCCGCCTGCGCGCCGGCGACCGCCTGGTGCTTGCCTCCCATAACGGGGGCAAGCTCGCCGAATTCCGCGAACTCTTTGCCCCATTTGGTCTCCACATCGTTTCGGCCGCCGAACTCGGCCTGCCCGAGCCCGAGGAAACCGGCGCCACCTTCGCCCAAAACGCCCGCATCAAGGCTCATGTGGCAGCCAGGGCCGCCGACATGCTGGCCTTGTCCGACGATTCAGGCCTTTGCGTCGACGCCCTGGGTGGCGATCCCGGCGTTTACACCGCCAATTGGGCCGGTCCTAATCGCGACTACAATCATGGCATGAAGCGCATCGAGGATGCACTGGGTGCGGCCAACGCCACCACGCCGGGCCAGCGCCACGGCTCCTTCCATGCCACGCTCTGTCTCGCCCATCCCGATGGCCGCGATGTCCTTTACCAGGGCGAAATCGAAGGTACCCTGGTGTGGCCGCCGCGCGGCGATATCGGCTTCGGCTTTGATCCCGTATTCATGCCCGAGGGCTTCGATGTCACCTTCGGCGAAATGCCCAGCCACATGAAGCATGGCTGGGCGCCTGGACAAACCGGCCTGTCGCACCGTGCCCGCGCTTTCGCCAAATTCGTCGAGGGCCAAATTGAGCAGGCGTGATCATTCAGGCGAGGCCCCGCATGACCCTTGCTAGCCGCAACGATCTTTTCGGCGTCTACGTGCATTGGCCGTTCTGCGCCGCCAAATGCCCCTACTGCGATTTCAACTCGCATGTGCATCGCGGGCCGCTCGATGAGCAGGGCTTTGTTGCCGCCTATCAGCGCGAAATTGCCCACACCGCCAGTCTCACCCCGGGACGGGTCGTGCAGTCGATCTTTTTTGGCGGCGGCACGCCATCGCTGATGAGCCCTTGGGCGGTCGGCACCATCCTCGACACGATCGCCGCCCATTGGACGGTGGAGCCGGGCGCCGAGATCACACTCGAAGCCAACCCCACCAGCGTCGAGGTCGACCGCTTCAAGGGCTTCCGCGCCGCCGGCATCAACCGCGTTTCGCTGGGCGTGCAATCGCTGCGCGACAAGCCCCTGGCTGACCTGGGCCGCCGCCACAGCGTGGATGAAGCGGTCAGGGCCGTGCGCATCGCCCAATCCATCTTCGAGCGCTCGAGCTTTGATCTGATCTATGCCCGCCCGCACCAGACGCTGGAGGATTGGGAAGACGAGCTCAAGGAAGGCCTGTGGCTCGCGCGCGGTCATATCTCGCTCTACCAGCTGACCATCGAGCAGGGCACGCGCTATTTCGACCTGCACCGCGCCGGCAAGCTCCAGATGCCCGACGAGGACCTGTCCGCCGATTTCTACGAGCTCACCCAGGAGCTGACCGCTGCAGCCGGCTTGCCGGCCTACGAGATTTCCAATCACGCCCGGCCGGGCCAGGAAAGCCAGCATAACCTGCTCTATTGGCGCTATGGCGAATATGCCGGCATCGGGCCCGGCGCCCATGGCCGGCTCCTGATCAACAATCAGCGCCACGCCACCGCCGCCGAAAAACTGCCCTTCGAGTGGCAAAAAAAGGTCGCGGCCCAGGGCCATGGCCTTGTCACCGATGACGTCCTGACCTGGGAAGAGCAGGGCGACGAGTTCCTGGTCATGGGCCTGCGCTTGAAGGAAGGCATCTCGCCCCAGCGCTTCACCGCGCTTTCCGGCCGCCGGATCAGTGCGCGCCAGATCGAGGATCTAAAGGGCTATGGCTTTGTGGAAACCCTGCCCAACGGCAATATCCGCGTCACCGATCGTGGCTGGCCGGTGCTCGACGCCGTCGTGGCCGATCTGGCGGCTTAGCGATTTCGGGACTCCTCGCCCCGTGCTAGCCTTGCGCTCATGAACCCTAGCTTCTTTATTGCCGGCACCAGGCTGGAAGCGCCGCCCCTGGCGCCGGGCCTTTACGTGGTCGCCACCCCCATCGGCAATCTGCGCGACATCACCATCCGCGCGCTCGAAACCCTGGCCGCCGCCTCCGCCGTGCTGTGCGAGGATACCCGCATGTCGGCGCGCCTGCTGGATCACTACGGCATCAAGACGCGCCGGGTGGCCCTGCACGAGCACAACGAGCGGGCCAAGGCCGATGACATCGTCGGGCGCGTCGCCGCCGGCGAAGCGCTGGCGCTGATTTCCGATGCCGGCACGCCCTTGCTCTCCGATCCCGGCTTTCCCTTGATCCGGGCCCTGGCAGCAGCCGGCTTGCCTGTGTTCGGCGTGCCCGGGGCTTCCGCTCTGCTGTCGGCGCTGGTCGTTGCCGGCCTTCCCACCGATGCCTTCGCCTTTCACGGCTTTTTGCCTCCCAAGGCGGGGGCGCGGACCACCGCCTTGCGCGCCCTCAAGGTTTCACGTGAAACTCTGGTGTTCTACGAGTCCCCTCGCCGTCTGGCTGATACCCTCGCCGGTATGGCCGAAGTGCTCGGGGGTGAGCGTCACGCAGCGGTAGCGCTGGAACTCACCAAACGCTTCGAGCGCGTGCAACGCGGCACGCTCGCCGAACTGGCCGCAAGCTTCGCCGAGGGTGACACCAAAGGGGAGGCGGTGATCGTCGTCGCTGGCGCCGCCGAACCCGCCGCCCCGGCAGCAGCCGATTGGCAGGCGGCGCTGCACGCGGCAATGGCGGAACAGCCGCTGCGGGCAGCGGTGGATGCCGTATCAGCCCAGTTCGGCCTCAAGCGCAAGGAAGTCTACGATGCCGCCCTCGCGCGCAAGCAAGCCGACTGAACCCCGGCCCAGCCGCGCCCGTCAACGCGCCCACCGCGGTGGGGAGCGCGCCGAAGCCCTGGCGGCGCTATACCTCCGCCTCAAGTTCTATCGCATCCTGGAGCGCCGCTTCAAAACGCCTGTTGGCGAGATCGACCTCATCGCTGAACGCTGGGGCACCACCGTGTTCGTGGAGGTCAAGGCGCGCTCGGCCATGCGCCAGCAGCCCCAGGCTCTCGCGCAGGTCAACCAGGTGCGCATCAGCCGTGCCGCCGCCTTTTGGCTGGCCCGTCATCCCGCGCGTGCCCACACCAGCCTGCGCTTTGACGTGATTTTCCTTGCGCCCCGGCACTGGCCGCGCCATCACATCAACGCTTTCGACGCTCCCTAGGATCAGTTCATGTCGCTCAAGATCGCCGTCCAGATGGACCCCATCGCCTCCATCAACCCCTTGGGCGATTCCACTTTTGCCATGATGCTGGAAGCCCAGGCACGCGGTCACAAGCTGACCTACTACACCCCCGACACCCTGGCTTTGCGCGGCAACACCGTTTCGGCGCTGGCAGCGCCGATCACCGTCACCGACAAGCCCAAGGGCGAGCACTTCGCTCTCGGGGCCTTCAGCCG
>JAQGKH010000026.1 GCA_028290225.1 Devosia sp.
GGATGCCGGCGGCGGTGTAGGCGGCGACCACGCTGGTCCGATCCTCGGCCCGGGCCTGATGGGCGATCCGGAGGCGGCTGCGCAAGACAGGGTCGAGGGCCGCCATCGCGGCAGGCACCACCTGGGACAGCACGCGGGCGCCCTGGCTGCCGCCGATCACCACCACGCTCATCGGGTGGTCGCCAGGAGGGATGTAGGCCGCCCCTGCCCGGTCGAGCACCGACTGGCGCACGGGATTTCCCGTCGCCTCGCCCGTCACGCCATCGGGCAGGATGGTCGGCCAGGTGCCGCAGGCGACCTTGTTGACGCGGGTGGCAAACAGCTGGTTCACGCGGCCCAGAACACCGTTCTGTTCGTGGATCATGCGCGGCAGGTCCAGCAGCACGGCGGCGGACAGTGCGGGGATGGTAGGATAGCCGCCAAAACCCACGACCACGGCGGGCCGGTCGCGCCAGAAGCGAAAGGTTGCGGCCATGGCGCCCGCTGCGATGCGGAGCGGCACCAGCGATTTGGTCAGGAACCCGCCACGGGCAAAGGTGGCTGAGGATATCTTGGTGATTTGAACCCCTTGCGGAAAACCGCCGGTATAGCGCGCGCCGCGGGCATCGGTGCAAAGGCGCACGCGCCAGCCTTTTGCCAGCATCGCCTCGGCCAGGGCCTGCGCCGGGAACATGTGGCCCCCGGTGCCGCCTGCTGCGATCAGAAGCAGGGGCGCCATCACCGTGCCCGCTTGAACACGTCGGCGAATTCGCCCTGCGGTCGGGTCCGGGTCAGCGCCAGCAACATGCCGACGGTGATCCCGGCGGCGATCACCGAGGACCCGCCATAGGACACGAAGGGCAGCGTCATGCCCTTGGGGGGGATCAGGTTGAGGTTCACTGCCAGGTTGATGCCCGACTGCATGGCGAACTGGATGGCCAGCGTGGAGGCGGCAAGACGCGCAAACAGGCTGGTTTGACGCTGGGCGCCCAGCATGGCGCGGATGACGATAAAGCCGATCAAGCCCACCAGAACCATGCAGAAGAGGATGCCGAACTCGCCGGCGGCAGCGGAAAAGACATAGTCGGCATGGGCATCGGGGATGAGCTTCTTGGCGATGGATTCGCCGGGGCCGCGGCCGAACCAGCCGCCCTCCAGCAAGGACTGCAGGGCGCGGTCGATCTGGTAGGTGTTGCCGCCCCCTTCGGGGTTGAGGAAGGTGTCGATGCGCTTGGAAAAGTGGGGAAAGAACATATAGGCGCCAAACAGCAGCACTGCCGCGACACCGGCAAGGCCAAAAATGATGAACCAGGAGATGCCCGACAGGAACAGCAGCACCGCCCAGGTCGCCAGGATCAGCGCCGTCTGCCCGATATCGGGCTGCAGCAACAGGCCGCACACGATGGCGAACATGATCAGGGTCGCGAGAATCTTGCCGGGCACGTTGCGGTGGATCATCGATTCCGAGAACAGCCAGGCGCCGAGCACGGCAAAGGCGGGCTTGACGAATTCGGAGGGCTGAATCGACTGCCCGGCCAGGGTGATCCAGCGCCGGGCGCCTTTCACTTCCGTGCCGAATTTCAGCGTGGCCCACAACAGAACAATGCTGACCCCCAGCGTCACCAGCGCTCCTAGCCGCGCTTGGCGATGGTTCAACAGCGAAGCCCCGATCAGCACCGGCAGCGCCAGCGCACAGAACATGGCGTGGCGGATGATAAAGAACCAGGGCGACAGCCCGATGCGCTCGGCCACCGGGGGGCTGGCGGCAAAGCTCAGCACCATCCCGCAGGTCAGCAATAGGACAAGCGCGCCCAGCAGTTCGCGATCAATGGACCACCACCACTCGGCAATCGGCGTTTTTTCGGCACGGGAAAACATCATGGGCAGTCGGCCTTGCGGCCTCCGGGCGGAAATAATTTGTGCCCAATTGTAAACTGGCGATGGTTACCGATTTCCAACCGGATTTGCATTTTGCAACAAAGCCGCCCTCATTCCCTCGGCAAGCGCGGCTTTGGCGCGTCCCTGCATCAGCGAAGCTTGAGCGAACTCAGCCCGATCAGCGCCAGCACAAAGGAGATGATCCAGAACCGGATCACCACCTGGCTTTCGGTCCAGCCGAGATGCTCGAAATGATGGTGGATCGGCGCCATCCGGAACACCCGCTTGCCGGTCAGGCGGAACGAGGTCACCTGGACGATCACCGAAACGGTTTCGAGCACAAACAAGCCCCCGATAATGGCGAGGACGATCTCGTGCTTGGTCGCCACCGCGATGGAGCCCAAAGCGCCGCCCAGGGCCAGCGAGCCCGTGTCGCCCATGAAGATCTGGGCCGGCGGCGCGTTGAACCACAAAAAGCCCAGCCCGGCCCCGATCAGGGCGCCGCACACGACGGCAAGCTCGGCCGTGCCCGGCACGTGGTTGAGCAGCAGATAATCGGAAAAGACCTGGTTTCCCACGAGATAGGCAATCAGGGCGAAGCAGGCCGAAGCAACCATGACCGGCACGATGGCCAGACCGTCGAGCCCGTCGGTCAGGTTCACGGAATTGCCCGCGGCCATGATCACGAAGCCGCCGAAAAGGATAAAGAAAAAACCCAGGTCGAGTGCCAGGCCCTTGGCGAAGGGGAACAACAGCGCATTGGAGAATGGCCCCTGCCCCAGCTGGGAAATGGCGTAGCAGGCAATGCCACCGATCAGCGCCTCGAGCAGCAGGCGCTGCCGGCCGCCAAAGCCCTTGT
>JAQGKH010000314.1 GCA_028290225.1 Devosia sp.
GACAGCACGAAGATGATCACCAGCCCCACCACGAAGCTGGGCGTCGACTGACCCAGCATCGCCAGCACCCGCACCACTAGGTCGGTGGGCTTTTGCGCGCTGGTAGCGGCAAGCACCCCGGCAGGCACCCCCACGGCAAGGGCAATGAGCATAGCAAGCACGGCCAGTTCGAGCGTCAAGGGGAACCGTTCGAGGATCACCGCCAGTACCGGGCGACCATAGGTGACCGACACCCCGAGGTCGCCGTTGATCAGTCCCGTCAACCAGCGCCAATATTGCAGGTGCACGGGTTGGTCGATCCCGAAATAGGCAGCAAGCGAGGCACGCTGCGCCGGCGTCAGCAGGCCCGCTTCCGTGCCCAGCATGGCCGTGATCGCATCCCCCGGTATCAACCGGATCGATACGAACACCAGCACCGATACGCCAAGCAGGATCAGCGGAAACGTCAGCAGCCGCTGCGCGACATAGTTCATGAACAACAACCGGAGGAGGATGGGAGGGCGGGCTTGCCACCCGCCCCTTGCGTGTTACGGAGCGACGCTGACCTTGGTGAGGCCGAACAGGGTACCCGTGGGCGAAGGCTCGAACCCGGACACGCTCTTGAGCTGGGCCGTATAGGTGTTGGAGGTAGACAACCAGATCCACGGCGCCATCTCGGCCAGATGGGCCTCGAACTGCGCAAAGATTTCCTTGCGCTTGGCTGGATCGGTTTCAACCCGGCCCTGCTCCATCAAGCTGTCGAGCTCCTCATCGACATAGTTGGAAACCTTGAGCAGATTGCCCGACTTGGTGAAGTAACGATTATACATGGGATAGGGGTCAGGGCGTCCGCCATTCTGGGCGACGGCCATGTCGAAATCGCCGGCCAGCCAGGTGTCGACAAAGACATTGAGCTCCATGATCTTGATATCGAGCTTGACGCCGATCTCGGCCAATTGGCTTTGCAGCACCTGCGCCTCGGCTGAAGCCACTGGCGGCTCGCCGGTGGCGGCAATCACGGTGGCGCTGAACCCATCGGCAAAGCCGGCTTCCGCCATCAGCGACTTGGCCTTTTCAAGATCCTGCTCGTAGCAGAACAGCGCGCTGGGATCGCTGGCAAAGGCCGGCATGGTCAGTGGGCCAGTGACCTTGCCCTCGCCCAGCAGCGCTGTGTCGAGCACTTCCTGCCGGTTGATCGCGCAGGAAATCGCCTGGCGCACCTGGAGATTATCCATAGGCGGGCGCGCGGGGTTGAGCTGCAACACGTTGTAAGCCAGGCCCGGGATGGCGTTGAGCTGCAGGTTTGGCTCGTTGGGTACCAGCGTCGCGATCAGGGGATCGTTGAGCAGCGCGAAATCGGTTTGACCCGCGCGCAAGGACGCCAGGATTGCGGTTTCGTCGGGCAGGACCGAGATGGTGATGCCCTCGATCGCCAATTCGCCACCGGCCCAGTTGGGATTGGCGCTCAACACTTCGCGTGAATTGGGATCCCACTGGTCGAGCTTGAACGGGCCCGAGCCCAGCGCCGTGGTCCCGATCGTGCCGCCGCTGATGGCGCTCGCGGGGACGACCGCCGCGTTGATGGTCGCCATCGCAACAAGGATCGGCGCGTCGGGCTGCGACAGGTTGAACACCACGGTGGCGTCGTCGGGGGTGTCGATGGAAGCAATCGACAAGAAATTCGAGCGGGCAGCCGCTGCCGTCGCCTCGTCCAGCAGTCGTTCAAACGACGCCTTCACGTCGGCAGGTGTGACCTTGGCTCCATCGCTGAACTTGGCATCCGGATCGAGTTTGAACGTCAGCGTCTTGCCGTCTGGCGAAAACGTCCAGCTCTCGGCAACGGCCGGCACGACATCGAGCGCGCTGTCGAGTCGCACCAGTGGCTCGTAGATCAATTCGAGCAGGCGCAGGGACGAGAACGCGGTCTGCGTATGGGGGTCGAGCCCGGTGGCGTCCTGCGCCCAGGCCATGCGCAGACTGGCTGCATTGGCGGGAAGCGCCAGGGCGGTGGTGAACATTGTCGCCGCCGCGAGGCTGGCCATTAAGGTCTTGCCGAAATTCAGATGCATGGTGATCTCCGGTGCGAAGGTCTTGCGTGCTTGCCAACTGCCGAGGGGCACATTGGAATGCCTGAAGACAGCCTAAGCCATTTGCGGCGAAACGAACATCAACCAGCTGGTTGATCATCCTGCCCGCGCCTTTGCGGCTCGACAGCACTTCTTGCGTTGTTGAGCTTAGCGCCATAACCTCGCCACTGTCGAGACTGGTATTAAAGTGGATCTATCGCGCGGAGGGCGCCGGTGGCACAGGACGGGTTAGGGGCGACTGATGCGGAAGGCGGAGAGCTGTTCTCCGCCTTGTCGCAAGAGATTGCCGCCGCCATGCGCAACGGCACGGCCCATGAGGACCCCCTCTATCTGCAGCTCGCCCGAGCCATTCGCGGCATGATCGAAACCGGTCATCTGCGCTATGGCGAATCGCTTCCCTCGGAACGCACCCTGGTGCGCGCCACCGGCATTTCGCGCGTCACCGTCCGCAAGGCCATTGACGAGTTGTTTGGCGAAGGGCTGGTGTCGCGGCGCCCGGGCGCCGGATCCTTCGTGGCGCGCAAATTCGATCAGCCCATGTCGGTGCTGGTCGGTTTCACTGCCGATATGCGCCGGCGCGGCCTTGCCGGCCGTTCGATTTTGCTGGGCAAGACCATTAGCCTGCCCAAGCCTGACGAATTGCTTAAATTGGCGCTGTCTCCCAGCGACAAGGTACTGCGGCTTTCGCGCGTTCGTCTTGCCGATGACGAGCCATTGGCGATCGAGAACGCCGTGGTCCCGCTCTTTGCCGTGGAGCCCGACCGGATGGAACACTCGCTATATGACGCCATGCGCCACACCGGCAACCGCCCGGTACGCGCGCTGCAGCGGCTGCGCGCGGCGGTGGCGGATGCCAATGAGGCGCGCCATCTCGACATTCCGGTGGGCAGCCCGATCCTGCATATCGAGCGCCACTCGTTTCTGGCCAACGGCAAGCCCATCGAGGTCACCCATTCGGCCTATCGCGGCGACCGCTATGATTTCGTTGCCGAACTGCACCTTGAAGACTGACCCGAATTGCGACAACCGCTTTACATCCGCAGTGGCCTGTTCAATGTTGTGGTATTGCACTGGTATGGTCGGTGCGCTGGAGGCCATGGATGGCGAGGCTGAATCTTCGCGGCGTCAAGAAACGCTTCAAGAGCACCGAGGTGCTCCACGGCATCGACCTTGACATTGGCGATCGTGAATTCGTGGTTTTTGTCGGCCCATCCGGGTGCGGCAAGTCCACGCTGCTGCGGCTGATCGCCGGCCTTGACCCGATCAGCGACGGCGAATTCATCCTCAATGGCCGGCGCATGAACGAAGTGCACCCGTCCCAGCGTGGCATTGCCATGGTGTTCCAGAGCTACGCGCTTTATCCGCACATGGACGTCTACGAGAACATGGCCTTCGGCGCCCGCCTGATGGGGCTGACCAAAACCGAGGTCGAGGCCCGCATCGCCGAGACCGCCCGTATGTTGCAACTCGAATCGCTCCTCAAGCGCCGGCCCCGCGAACTCTCGGGTGGGCAGCGTCAGCGCGTCGCTATCGGGCGAGCCCTGGTGCGCAAGCCCGAAGTGTTTCTGCTGGATGAACCCCTGTCCAATCTCGATGCCGCCTTGCGCTCGGAAGTGCGGCTCCAGATCGCGCGCCTGCATCGCGAAATCGGCGGCACCATGATCTATGTAACTCATGATCAGGTCGAAGCCATGACCTTGGCTGACCGCATCGTGGTGATGAACGCCGGCCGTATCGAGCAGGTCGGATCGCCCCGGGAGCTCTATGAAACCCCGGCCAATCTCTTTGTGGCCACCTTTATCGGTTCACCCAAGATGGCGGTGATCGATGCGGTGCGCACCGGCAGCGCCGTAGAACTTGCCGGCGCTACCGTGCCGCTGGCGCGTCTTCCCGCCGGAAACGGCCCGGTTCGACTGGGTATTCGGCCTGACGCCATGCGCTTGCAACGCATCCCTCAAACGGGTGCTATACCCGCCACCGTGGTCTACACCGAGTATCTGGGTGAAAACGCCT
>JAQGKH010000040.1 GCA_028290225.1 Devosia sp.
CAAAAGGGCGAGCGCGAAGCGGCCATTGCCAAGAAGGAAATGGTCGAAGCCAATCTGCGCCTCGTGATCTCCATTGCCAAGAAGTACACCAATCGCGGGCTGCAGTTCCTGGACCTGTTCCAGGAAGGCAATATCGGGCTGATGAAAGCGGTCGATAAGTTCGACTATCGGCGCGGCTACAAGTTCTCGACCTACGCAACCTGGTGGATCCGGCAGGCCATCACCCGCTCGATTGCCGACCAGGCGCGCACCATCCGCATTCCGGTGCACATGATCGAAACGATCAACAAGATCGTCCGCACCTCGCGCCAGATGCTGCATGAGATTGGCCGCGAACCGACGCCCGAGGAACTCAGCGAAAAGCTGCAGATGCCTTTGGACAAGGTGCGCAAGGTGCTCAAGATCGCCAAGGAGCCGATCTCGCTCGAAACGCCGATCGGGGACGAGGAAGACAGCAACCTGGGTGATTTCATCCAGGATGTGAACGCAATCCAGCCAATCGATGCCGCGATCCAGAGCAATCTGCGCGAAACCACGACCCGCGTGCTGGCGTCGCTGACGCCGCGCGAGGAACGGGTGCTGCGCATGCGTTTCGGCATCGGCATGAACACCGATCACACGCTCGAAGAAGTGGGGCAGCAGTTCTCGGTGACACGCGAGCGCATCCGCCAGATCGAAGCCAAGGCCTTGCGCAAGCTCAAGCATCCCAGCCGCAGCCGCAAGCTGAGGAGCTTCCTGGATAACTAGTGTAGTGCGTTCATCCCCGCCCTCAGCGGGGATGGCTTTTTCGGCAAGGCAATTCTCTCCATGTCCGCTGTGCAGCGCCTGAAGGTCACGGCGATCCGCGCTATCGTGCCGTTCAAGCTGGTGCTCACGTTCTCAGACGGTGCGAGCGGAACGTTCGATGCAGCGCCGATGCTGAGCGAGCGCGGTGAAGGCGTGGAGCCGCTGCGTGACCGACGCTATTTCGGCCGGGTCGAGCTGGCCAATGGCGTGCCGACCTGGCCGAACTACTTCGATCTCTCGCCGGGTTGGCTGCGCGAGGAAATGGAGCGGCGCGGTGAACTGATCCTGCCGCGCCCCGCGCGTCAGCGCTGATAAAGGAGAAGGTCGATGTCGTTCTTGAGCAAGCTTTTCGGCGGTGGCAGCAAGGCGGCGCCCGAACCGGCCGGCGACAAGCCGCTGGGGGAGGAGAGCTACAAGGGGTTCGTGATCCGCGCCATCGAGATGCGCGCCGGGAGCGAATACCAACTGGCCGGTACAATCGAGAAGGATGTCAGTGGTGAGCTCAAGCTATATCGGTTCGTTCGTGCGGACCGCATGAGTTCCAAGGATGATCTGGTGTCGCTCGCCCTCAACAAGGGCCGGCAGATCATCGATGAACAGGGCGAGCGGATTTTCAGCTAGCCCGATTTTCAAGTCCCGGCGGCAATGCCCGCGCCATCTTGGCGGCCGGATTGCTGCTGCTGTTGCAGGAGAAATGCCATGGCCAAGAAGCCAACCGCCCGCAGTGAATTCGTGATGTTCGATGTGATCTATGAGGATGGCAGCCAGCGCTCCAACCGGAAGGTCGATGCAAGCCTGTTGGCTGGGCTCGACGGCGACGAGCCAGCTCGTACGGCCATCATGGACCAGGACCGGGCGATTTCGGAAAAATCGGGCCTGCCGCCGCTCCAGATCAAGTCGATCAGGCGCAGCGGCAAGTAAGCCTTCCGCCCCAAAGCCAGGAGCCCGGCGGGCCAGCAAAGCCGGGCCGGGTGCGGCCAGGCTGGAGCAACGACAGATGAGCGGAACTCCAGAGCACCAGCGGACCCATGATGGGCAAGCCGGCCGTGCCTGGCCGCCACGATGCTCCGTTGTTCAAGCGAGCGCCTTGTCGATCGCTGGCTTGACCACGGTCCCGTAAAGCTCGATGGCTTTCATGACCTTGTCATGGGGCAGGGTGCCGACGCTGAGCTGCAGGCCGAAACGGTCGTGCCCGAACCATTCATGCTCCTGCAGGATCTTGTCGATCACCTCTTGGGGGGAACCCAGCACATAGGCGCCTTGGGGGCCGGCGCCCGCGTCGAACTGGGCACGAGTTGTCGGGGGCCAGCCCCGCTCCCGGCCAATGCGGCTCATCGCCTCGCTGTGGGCAGGGAAGGCGATGTCACGTGCGTCCTGGCTGTCCTGGGCAATGAAACCGTGCGAGCTGATGCCGACCGGCAAGGTAGTGTGCCGGCCAACCTGCGCCAGGCTGTCGCGGTAGAACTGCACCAGCGGCGCGAACTGGCGCGGCTGACCGCCGATGATGGCGATCATCAGCGGCAGGCCGTAGTAAGCCGCGCGGGCCACCGAGTTGGGCGTTCCGCCCACAGCGATCCAGAGCGGTAGCGGCTGCTGGATAGGCTGAGGGTAAAGGGCTATGCCCGGAATGGGCTGGGTATGCTTGCCACCGGGCCAATTGACCTTGCCGCCTTCCCGAAGCTTGAGCAGCAGCTCGAGCTTTTCTTCAAACAGCGTGTCGTAGTCATTGAGGTCATAGCCGAATAGCGGGAAGCTCTCGATGAAGGAGCCGCGGCCCGCCATGATCTCGGCTCGGCCATTGGAGAGCAGATCAAGCGTGGAAAACTGCTGGTAAACCCGGACCGGATCCTCTGAACTCAGCACCGTCACGGCGGTCGACAACCGGATGGACTTGGTGCGAGCGGCTGCGGCCGCAAGAATGGTTATCGGGGCGGAGGCGACGTAATCGGGACGGTGATGCTCACCCAGGCCGAAAAACGCCAGGCCAAGTTGATCGGCGAGTTCGATTTCTTCGAGCAGATCCTTCAAGCGTTCGGCGGGGCTTTGCAGGCGCCCGCCATTCAGGGGATCAGGGGTGTTCTCGGCGAAGGAGTAAAGTCCAAGTTCCATATGATGTCCTTTCCGTTCGCCAGACATGACGCCGCCGCCAGGTCTGTTCAAGAACGCACATGGCTGTAACCGCTGGGTTCAACGAGGCGGCCTAAGAGAAAAGGCCCTGGCGTGAAGCCAGGGCCTTGTTGATGCCATCGTCATGGGGAGTGCTGAGGCATCGGTAGAAGGGTTGTTACATCGCGGGGGCGGCAGCACCAGCCGGAGCGGTTTCGGCCGCAGGAGCGACGGGCGTGCCGGCGTCAGCAGCAGGAGCCGTCGTGGTGACGGAGTCAGTGGCCGGAGCCGTGCTCGCTGCGGGTGCGGACATGGCTGGTTCAGCCGCTGGTTCGGTCATCGCCGCGGGTGCCGCTGTATTTCCACCAGTCGAGCTGCCCGATTTGGCGGAGAACACCAGATAGCCGATCGCCAGCAGGGCGAG
>JAQGKH010000066.1 GCA_028290225.1 Devosia sp.
CCCCCGGCATGCCAGGAGCAACTGCCCGGACCGATCCGGTCATTGCGTTCGACCACTTCCACCGAAAGGCCGCGTTCGGCCAAGGCCAGTGCCGTGGTCAAACCCGCAACGCCCGCGCCGATCACTGTCGCCCGCAGCGCAGCGTTATTGTTCGAGGGGGACATATACCTTGGCGCCCTGATCGAGGAATTCGCGCGACTTTTCGGCCATTCCGTCCGCGCGGGCGGCCATGTCGCGAATGTCCTGGGTGATCTTCATCGAGCAGAATTTGGGCCCGCACATCGAACAGAAATGGGCGGTCTTGTGCGCCTCCTTGGGCAGGGTCTCGTCGTGGAAACTGCGGGCGGTATCGGGATCGAGCGAGAGGTTGAACTGGTCCTCCCAGCGGAACTCGAAACGCGCCTTGGAGAGGGCATCGTCGCGCAGCTGGGCGGCCGGGTGCCCCTTGGCCAGATCGGCGGCATGAGCTGCGATCTTGTAGGTGATGACGCCGGTCTTGACGTCGTCGCGATTAGGCAGGCCCAGATGCTCCTTGGGGGTGACGTAGCACAGCATGGCCGTGCCGAACCAACCGATCATGCCCGCGCCGATGGCGGAGGTGATGTGATCATAACCGGGGGCAATGTCGGTGGTCAGCGGCCCCAGCGTATAGAACGGGGCTTCGCCGCATTCGCGCAGCTGCTTGTCCATGTTCTGCTTGATCTTGTGCATCGGGACGTGCCCGGGGCCTTCGATCATCACCTGGCAGCCCTTGTCCCAGGCAATCTTGGTCAATTCGCCCAGGGTTTCCAGTTCGGCGAACTGGGCCGCGTCATTGGCATCGGCGATGGAGCCGGGACGCAGGCCGTCGCCCAGCGAGAACGACACATCGTATTTCGCCATGATGTCGCAGATGTCGCCAAAGCGCTCGTAAAGGAAGCTTTCGCGGTGGTGAGCAAGGCACCAGCCGGCCATGATCGAGCCGCCGCGCGACACGATCCCCGTGACGCGCTTGGCGGTCAGCGGCACATAGGCGAGACGAACCCCGGCATGGATGGTGAAATAATCTACGCCCTGTTCGCATTGCTCGATCAGGGTATCGGAGAACACTTCCCAATCGAGCCTGGAGGGGTCACCATTGACCTTTTCGAGCGCCTGGTAGATCGGCACCGTGCCTATGGGAACGGGCGAATTGCGGATGATCCATTCGCGGGTGGCGTGGATATTGCGGCCGGTCGAGAGGTCCATGACCGTGTCGGCGCCCCAGCGGATGGCCCAGACCAGTTTCTCGACCTCTTCCTCCACCGAGGAGGAAACGGCCGAATTGCCGATATTGGCATTGATCTTGACCAGGAAATTGCGCCCGATCACCATGGGCTCGATTTCGGGATGGTTGATATTGGCCGGGATGATGGCCCGACCCCGCGCAATCTCGTCGCGCACAAATTCGGGGGTGATGAAGGGCGGAATCGCCGCCCCGTAGCTATGGCCATCTGCCAGGCGCGCTTCGGCGCCCTCGAGCATTTGCTGGCGCCCCAGGTTTTCTCGCTCGGCGACGAAGATCATCTCCTTGGTGATGATTCCGGCGCGGGCATAATCAAGCTGGGTGAGCGGCCGCCCCGCCTTGCCGCGCAGGGGCTGGTTAGCAAGTGGAAAACTGGGGACCGCCCGTTCGGGCGAAACATGCCCGTTGTCTTCCGGTTTGATGGCACGGCCCTGATAGGGAGCGGCGTCGGCGCGCTGGGCGATCCAGTCCTGCCGCAGGCGTGGTAGGCCGCGCTCAAGGTCGATGGCAATGGCCGGATCGGTATAGGGACCCGATGTATCGTAAACCCGGAAGGCGGGTGCTGCCGGATCGTTGATGGCGATCTCGCGGAACGGCACCCGCACATCTGCGGCGATGGCGCTGTTCGCATAGACTTTGCGCGAGGCGGAAAGCGGCGTGGTCGAAAGGCCCGAAGCGCCAAGTGCCTGGGCGTTGAATAGTTTGTTCACGATGGGTCTCCATGTTTTCTCGTGAAAACGGAAACCCGGGACGCAGCTCTGGTGGCGGATAACGATCCCGTCCCTTCGCCGGCATTACCCGGATCAGGTTCAAAGGGTTCGGCCTTCCAGCCATCTCAGACCAGACCCTTGCGGACCTGGACACCCCTCGGACGCGCCGACAAAACGCCATCGCCTGGCCAATGTCAAGCCGCCATCGGCAGCCTTGCCAGAGCGCTTTAGGAGTCGCTACACAGCCCCGATCTGGTGCCCGCCCTGGCGGGAGAATCGGGAACGCGGTTGAAATCCGCGACGTGCCCAGCGCTGTGCGGGGGACCTTGCGTGCATATGCCACTGGCCTTGGCCGGGAAGGCGCCCGCCGGGGTTGATCCCAAGTCAGAAGACCGGCCAGGTGACCCTTGAAGCTGGCTGGACCCCAGCTCCTGTCGTTTTCTTGAACAGGAGGCAAAGCCATGTCGGCCGCAAATGATTCGCCTGAATTTCAACCACGCCTGACTGCTGGCGGGCCGTTCTCGGAAGCCGAGCGCGAGGCGGTTTACCGCGCCATCCATAGCCGCCGGGATGTGCGCAGCCAGTTCCTGCCCGACCCCATTGCCGACGAGGTGATGCTGCGAATTCTGGATGCGGCGCACCACGCGCCCTCGGTGGGGTTCATGCAGCCATGGAACTTCCTTGTGGTGCGCGATCCCGACAAGAAACGCCGCGTGGCCGAGATATTCGGCGAGGCCAACAACGAAGCGGCGGCGATGTTCCCCAAGGATCGTCAGGACGCTTATCGGGCGCTCAAGCTCGAGGGCATCACCAGTTCGCCGGTCAATATCTGCGTGACCTGCGACCGCACTCGCGGCGGTCCGGTGGTGCTCGGCGCCACCCATATGCCAGACATGGACCTGTTCAGCACGGTTTGCGCCGTACAAAATCTGTGGCTGGCGGCGCGTGCCGAAGGCCTGGGCGTGGGTTGGGTCAGCATTCTCAAGGACGCAGAGGTCAAGGCCGTGCTGGGGATTCCGGAGCCGATTCGACTGGTGGCCTATCTATGCATGGGCAAGGTCGACAGCTTTTATGCCACGCCCGAGCTGGAACAGAAGGGTTGGCGTAAGAGGGTTCCGCTGCGCGACCTGGTGTTCGAGGATAGCTGGGGTGCCAAGGGCCCCGCCAATAGCGAGGGCCCGTGAATGCTGCAGGGCCGGCGTGGTCCGCTTTGGCGCCACGCTTTGGCTCTTGCGGTCGTTCCGCGTTTCCGGTAATCCCGGCTTCAGGACATCTCGCCCTAACGCGAGACGCATAGACCTGGGAGGGTCGCTTAGATGGCTGCAATGCCCCAAACCGCGCCGGCGGTAAAACCGGTTAATCCCAATTTTTCGTCGGGCCCCTGTGCCAAGCGTCCTGGCTGGACGGTTGAGGTGCTGGCCGACGCGCTGGTGGGGCGCTCGCACCGCTCCAAGCCGGGCAAGGCGCGCATCCAGCG
>JAQGKH010000089.1 GCA_028290225.1 Devosia sp.
TGGACGTCATCGCCGCCTCGAACCGCCGGCTGGCGTCGATGTAAGCCAGCGTGCCATTGATCGAGAGCACCTTGCCCGCCAGGGTGCACCGGCCGGTATAGTTGACCTTGTCGTTATTGCCCGCGCTCAGCGACAAGCGGCACACCACCGATTCCTTGTTTTCACCCGTCAGGGTGCCCCGACCGCGCCAGTCCCCGATATAGGACTGGAGCAGGGCCACGTCCTCGGGTGCTGCAAAGGCGGGGGCTGTTGCCAGCCCGCTCGAAAACACCAGACCCGCGAGTGCAATGGCACGCGCCCAAGGTCTAAAATAGCTCATCCTTAAGCCTCCAGATGGATAACGCCCCCCGGCCGATGCGCCGGACCCTACCAAATCAGCGCCCCTGCGACGCAAACTCTCGCAACATTGTGAATAACCTGTCCCGCTGCGCCTGCTGGCTCAACGCCAGCCGGCCGGAATGGCTGCTCCAGGCTGATCGGCGCCAGCCGCTCAGCGCGCCTCGGCGGTGGGCGGCGCCCCGCGCGAGGCGGCCTCCCCGCTCGGATCGTCGGGTGTGGCTTCATGATCGGCCATGCGCACCTTGATCTTGCCGAGCGGGTGGAAAAACTTGCCACCTGCCGCCAGCAAGGCGGGCAGGATGAACAGGTCCCCGATCACCGCAAAAGCCAGCGTCGACACGAACAGCTTGCCGAACAGGGCCACCTGCGGCAGTTCCGAAAAGGTGACAATCACCACGCCCGAGCACAGGATGATGGTGGTGGCGACAATCGCGCCCCCGATCCGCTCCAGCGTGTGCTTGAGGGCGGCCAGGTGCTCCATCCCTTCTTCGCGGCGCGCATGCAGGTAGTGCGACAGGAAGTGCACCGTGTCATCCACCGCGATGCCGAAAGCGATGGTCAGCGCGATCACGGTGGTCAGCTGCAGCCCGGCGCCCGAGAAATACAGCCACGCTTCCGTGCCCAGCACGGGAAACAGGTTGGGGATTGCCGAAGCCAGCGCCACCCGGAAGCTCTGGAACGCAAAGCCGATCAGCCCCAGATTGATCAGCACCGACAAGGTGAGATCGAGCTGCAGGCCCGAGACGATCTGGTCGGTGGCAAAGGTGGTCATGACGCGAAAGCCACCGACCTCCGCTCCCTCGATGCCCGCCGCCTGCATCTCCGCGGTCACGTCATTGACCAGGGTCTTGAGTGAATCGGAATCGAGGATGGTGGGCATGAACCCGGTCACCAGCGCCTGCGAGCCGTCATCGGTGATGAAGCGCCGCTTCATGAACGGCCCCACAGCGTTGAACACCTCTTCACGGGTGAACCCCGATTCGGTGTAATTGGTCATGCTCGCAGCCGAAATGACCTTGTTCTCACCCAGATGGCTTTCCAGGATGTCGTGCACGCGCTGGATGGTCTCGAAATCCTCGGGTGCGACATTGGGGTCGTTCTGCGTCAGCGGCACGCGCACATAAAGCGGCGCCACGCCGCCCACGCCCTGGTCGATCTGCTGGGCCGCCGTGATTGCGCTCGACTCGCGGGCCGTGAAGTCCTCGAAGGCGAAGTGCGGCTTGATCATGAAATAGGGAATGAACAGCACCAGCGTGACCACGATCGCCAGGATCGACAACAAGCGGCCATAGCGGCTGGCGAGATACCAGCTGAGCGGCAGCGGCGCCGTCAGCACCAGGCTGGAGCGCTTGGGTGCCTTGAACCCGAGCCGGATGGCCAGCTTCAGCATCAGCGGCATGAAGGTCATCAGGCAAACGAACAGCAGGAACGAGCCGATCGCGCCTGCGATCGAGAATTCACGCACGCCCTGGCCGGGCGTCAGCGCCAGGGAGGCGAAGCTGACCAGGGTCGTCAGCATGGTCAATGCCGCCGCCGGACCCACCAGCTTGACCGTGGCGTCCACCGCCTTGTTGGGCTCCATGCCGTCATCGCGCCAGAATGCCAGCCAGTTGAACACGAAGAACATCGACTCGGCAAAGGCGATCACCAGCACCAGCGTCGTCACCAAGATGGTGAGAAACGAAAACGAGCCGAAAAACAGCAGGATCACGCCCATGGTCCACATCACGGCCAGGAACGGCGTGGCGGCCACGAGAATGGCGCCGGGCAGCGAGCGCAGCGCCAGCAGGGCGATGAGCGAACCCAGCCCAAAGCCCCAGATGGTGAACTTGAGCTGGTCGTTGACCGCCGCGTTCAGCATTTCCGAGGTCCAGACCGGCGGGCCGGTGAGCTCGACCTGGATGTCCTCGCCCTGATAGGGCGCGATGGTGGCGCGCAGGGAGGCGAGCATCGCCTTTTCCCCGTTCTCCTGCACCACGTCGCGGTTGGGGAACATGATCAGCACCACGCCCGAAAGATCGGGGGTGATGAGGTTGCGCATCATCGGATCGTTCTGCTGCAAATCCGTCAGGGCCGCCGTCACCTCGGCCGCGTCGCTCATGCCTTCGGGCACTGCCGGCACCGAGCCGCCCGATCCATCGGGCTTGCGCAGCGTGAACGGGGACATGGTGCCCACCGCATATTCATTGAGCTCAAGATCGAACGCCAGCTCGCGCAGCCGCTCCAGCACCACCGGATCGGTGAGCCGGGGCGAGGTCACCAGCACATAGATGTCGTTCTCGAACGTCCCGAAATTTTCCGAAAGGCGCTCATAGGCGTCGTAATGCTCGCCTGAGTCGGCAAACACGCGCAGCAGGTCGCCATCCACATTGGCCCGCGGAATCTGGCTGAACGCCAGCAGCGTCAGCGCCAGCACCGCCAGGGCTATCGCCCGCGGATAGCGCAGCGTTGTCAGCCCGATATATTCCAGGCCAAAGCCGATGGAGCGATCATGGGTCACATGCGCCAGGGCGCGCTGGATAAAAGCAGAAAAAGCCAAAAGACCGTCTCCGGGAGGGGCGACAATTTGGCGCGATTTCTACGGCTTTGCAGCAGTTGCGTCCAGCAGCCATTCGGCTGCTGGCGCAATGTTGTTGGCTTATGCTTACAAACACACGCCTTTTAGCCGGCGAAGGCTTGGCGATGTTCGGCGAGAACTGCCGCGAGCGCCTGCGGCTCCCGGCCGGAAAACTGCGCTACGGTATCGGCGACGATGGCGTGGTGCCCTTGCGCAGCATCGGCATCGAACGCCACCAGCAGATTGGCCATGAAGGGCGGCAGCCCCGCCTCGAGCATTCCGCCGCGCAGCTGATCGGGTGTCAGGCCGACCCGAGTGATGGTTTTGCCGGTCAACTGGCTCAGCAGCTCGGCAACTTCGGTCTGGGTGACCGGGGCAGGGCCGGTCACATCGAAGATCGCGCTACCCTCCGCCTGCAGCAGCGCGCCAGCGGCCGTGCGCGCGCAATCGAGCCGGCTCACATAGGCGCGGCCCTTGCCCGCCGTTGCATCGAACAATTGCCCTGAAGCCAGCGCCCCCTCGAGCCCCATCAACACCGCTTCGGCATAGATGTGATTGCGCAGGATGGTGAACGCGATCCCTGAACCGGCGATTGCCTGCTCCGTCCAGTAGTGATCGGCAATGCCGCCGACGCTGGCATTGGGCCGTGGATTGGGCGCCGAGGTATAGACGATATGCTGCACCCCGGCGGCCTTGGCCGCAGCTACGGCGGCGCGCTGCTGCTGGGTCCGGTTGGCCGCCACCGTGCTGATCAGCAGCATGCGCTCGACGCCCGCCAGCGCCGCTGCAAGCTGTCCATCGTCGAAATCGATCTTGCGCACTTCAACGCCGCGCGCCGCCAGGTCGCTCAACGTCTCCGGGTCGCGCGTTCCGGCAATCACCCGCGTGGCGCCTCGCGCCAGCAGTTCCTCAACCGCCAGCCGCCCGAGCTGCCCGCCGGCGCCGGTCACCAGCAAGGCCTGATCCCCATATTGCGTCATCTTCATTCTCCGTCGTGGACCCTCCTTGCGGCGACTGCCAGTGGAGAGTAAGTATCTAATGGAGAGTGATATAGCCCCGGTTCTGATCCCTCGTAAGGAGGCACTTTCACCTCGCAAAGGCACCAGGAAGTAACCACCCATGCGCAACCTCTCCGAAGAAGCCGCCCTTTATGTCGAGCGCTGGAACAGCGCGCCCCAGGGCGCCCCCGGCGATTGCCCGGTGCGCGGCGTGCTCGACAAGATTTCCGACAAGTGGAGCATGCTGCTGGTGATGACGCTCGCCAGCGGCCCCCGCCGCTTCAACCAGCTGCGCCGCGAAGTACCCGACATTTCCCAGAAGATGCTGACCCAGACGCTGCGCGATCTGCAGCGCGACGGCATGGTCGCCCGCCGCGTCTTTGATACCAATCCGCCTTCGGTTGAATACCGGCTCACGCCCTTGGGCGAGTCGATCATCGTGCCCTTTGGGCACCTGATCCACTGGGCTAGTGACCACCATCCCCAGATCGGAGCGGCGCGACTGGCCTTCGATGCGCAGGCATGAGGATGGTCAGGGAAGTGCCTCCGGCTTGCGTATGCGCAAGGAGGGCGTGATCGGCTTGCGGCGCCGTTCATCCGCTTTGCACTTGCGGATGATGCCGCGCACCCGGCGCAGCACCCCAACGCCCATGCCCGGACGCTCCAGCAGTTCGGGGCCTTCCATCTTGTCGATCTCGCCAAGGGTGGTCAGACCCGCCGATTGCAGGCGTTTGCCGATGCCCTCGGTGTCGCGCAGGTCGATCACCGCAATGTTCTGCCATTTCTCGGCGCCACGCAGCCAGGCGCGAAAGGTGTCTGCCATACCGCTACCTACCCGGAGCGCCGGCAAATAGCCATGGCCGCTTTTCACAGGGCGGAGCGGCAAAATTGGCAATTTGGTGCGGAATAGCCTACATACCGACTAACGCGACCAACCAAGAATCACCTCAGTGACCGATACGCCCGACACCGGAACCGGCGCGCCCCCGCCGACCGACGATATCGCCCTCATCTCCATCACCGACGAGATGCGCAAATCCTATCTCGATTACGCCATGAGCGTGATCGTGAGCCGGGCTTTGCCCGATGTGCGCGACGGCCTCAAGCCCGTGCACCGGCGCATCCTGTTCTCCATGAGCGAGAACGGCTACGAGTGGAACAAGCCCTATCGCAAATCGGCCCGCGTGGTCGGCGACGTGATCGGTAAATACCACCCGCACGGCGATCAGTCCGTTTACATGGCGCTCGTGCGCATGGCCCAGGATTTCTCCATGGGCCAGCTCTTGGTGGAAGGGCAGGGCAATTTCGGCTCGGTCGATGGCGATATGCCCGCCGCCATGCGCTACACCGAAGTGCGCATGCAGCGCATCACCAACAGCCTCCTCGATGATCTCGACAAGGACACCGTCGATTTCCGCGACAACTATGATGGCTCCGAGCGCGAGCCCTCCGTGTTGCCGGCCCGCTTCCCCAATATGCTGGTCAATGGCGGCGGCGGCATCGCGGTGGGCATGGCCACCAATATCCCGACCCACAGCCTGGCCGAAACCATCAACGCCGCTCTGCTGCTGCTCGACAACAGCGAAGCGACGGTGGACGAGTTGCTGGAAGTCCTGCCCGGTCCCGATTTCCCCACCGGCGGCATCATCCTGGGTCGTGCCGGCATCCGCGCCGCCTACGAAACCGGTCGCGGCTCCGTACTGGTGCGCGGCCGCGTGGTGATCGAGGAAATCCGCAAGGAACGCGAAGCCATCATCATCACCGAGTTGCCCTATCAGGTGAACAAGGCGTCGCTGGTGGAAAAGATCGCCGAGCTCGTGCGCGAAAAGCGCATCGAGGGCATTTCCGACATGCGCGACGAATCCTCGCGCGAAGGCATGCGCGTCGTGGTCGAGATCAAGCGCGACGCCTTGCCCGACGTCGTCCTCAACCAGCTCTACCGCTTCACCCAGCTGCAATCCTCGTTCGGCTGCAACTTCGTTGCGCTCAATGGTGGCAAGCCGCAAGTGATGACCCTCAAGGAAATCCTTGAGGCCTTCATCGCCTTCCGTCACGAAGTGGTGACGCGCCGCGCCCGGTTCTTGCTCAACAAGGCCCGGGACCGCGCCCATATCCTTGTCGGCCTTGCCGTTGCCGTGGCCAATATCGATGAAGTGATCGCGCTGATCCGCACCGCGCCCGATCCGGCGACCGCCCGCGAGCAGTTGATGACCCGCCGCTGGCCCGCTGCCGATGTCGCCCCGCTGATCGCGCTGATCGATGATCCGCGCCACCGCATCAACGAGGACGGCACCTTCAATCTCTCCGAAGAGCAGGCCCGCGCCATTCTCGAGCTGCGCCTGGCCCGCCTCACCGCCCTTGGGCGCGACGAAATCGGCGACGAACTCAACGCGCTGGGCGGCGAAATCAGCGATTACCTCGACATCCTGCGCTCGCGCGAGCGGGTGATCGACATCATCCGCGACGAACTGATCGCCATCCGCGACCAGTTCGGCACCCCCCGTCGCACCGAAATCGCCGACAGCCTCGCCGATTTCGACGACGAGGACCTGATCGCGCGCGAAGACATGGTCGTCACCGTATCGCATGGCGGCTACATCAAGCGCGTGCCGCTTTCGACCTACCGGGCCCAGCGCCGCGGCGGCAAGGGCCGCTCGGGTATGACCACCCGCGACGAGGATTTCGTTTCCCGCCTGTTCGTTGCCAGCACCCATACCCCCGTACTCTTCTTCACCTCGCGCGGCATCGTCTACAAGCTCAAGGTCTGGCGCCTACCGCTCGCAGCCGCCAATGCCCGCGGCAAGGCGCTGATCAACATCCTGCCGCTCGAGCAGGGCGAACGCGTCACCTCCATCCTGCCGTTGCCCGAGGATGAAGCGACCTGGTCCGATCTCGACATCATGTTCGCCACTTCGCGCGGCACGGTGCGCCGCAACTCGCTGGCCGATTTCACCTCGGTCAACCGCAACGGCAAGATCGCCATGAAGCTCGATGAGGGCGACCGCATCGTCAGCGTCGAAACCGCCAGCTCCAATGACGACATCATGCTGACCACCGCGCTGGGCCGGGCCATCCGCTTCGGCATCAACGATGTGCGCGTGTTCAAGGGACGCGATTCCACCGGCGTGCGCGGCGTGCAGCTGGGCGAAGGCGACACCGTCATCTCCATGTCGATCCTCCGGCACTTCGACGCCACGCCCGCCGAGCGCAACACCTTCATCAAGCAATACGGGGCCAATCGCCGCGCCGCGACCGGCGAGGAAGCCGAGGTCGAACTCACCGGCAGCGAGGAAGGCGAGGAGGATGTGGGCGTCACCGCCTTGTCCGTCGAGCGCTATGCCCAGATGGACGCCGCCCAGCAATTCGTGCTGACGGTCAACGAGAAGGGCTTTGGCAAGATCTCCTCGTCCTATGATTTCCGCCTGTCCAATCGCGGCGGCAAGGGCATCCGCGCTACCGATCAAAGCAAGCTCGATGAGATCGGCCAGCTGGTGGCGTCCTTCTCGGTCGAGGAAACCGATCAGCTCATGCTGGTTTCCGATCGCGGCCAGCTGATCCGCGTCCCTGTGGACGGCATCCGCTTCTCCAGCCGCGCTTCCAAGGGCGTGCGCATCTTCTCCACCGGTGCCGGGGAAAAGGTCGTGTCCGTGGAACGCATCAGCGAGCCCGAAGGCGACGAGCCCGGCGAAATCGACGGCAGCGACGCCATCGCGCCCTCGGGCGAATAATCCTGACAAAAGGGGCGCCCAGCGCCCCTTTTTTGTTGCGCGCCCGTGCCCCTCACCCCAGCTCCCTCCCTGGCCCTTTCCTCAAGGGGGAGGGGACGCCAACCAAAACATCCGCGGACCAACCCCAACCACAAAGCTCTCGCCCTAGCCCTCCCTCCCCCTTGAGGTGAGGGCCGGGGAGGGGGTCGACCTGCTCTCGCACCAAAGCCGCCCCCGACCCAACTCACCCCCAACCTTGCACTCCGCCCCAGCCCGTGACACAAACCCGCAAAAAGGGGAGGGCGCATGAGCAAGCTGGTGGGATTTTATCCCGGTTCCTTTGATCCGGTCACTAATGGCCATCTCGATGTCATCGAGCGCGCCTGCAAGCTGGTGGATACGCTGATCGTTGCGGTCGGCATCAACCCGGGCAAGAAAACCCCGCTCTTTGCCCATGCCGACCGGCTCGCCATTCTCGAACAGGTGCTCACTCCCGTCGGCAAGCGCACCAATACCGAATTCCGCGTGGTCGATTTCTCCGGGCTCATGGTCAATGCCGCCCGCGAGCACGGCGCCAGGCTCATCATCCGCGGCCTGCGCGACACCACCGATTACAACTACGAAATGCAGATGGTGGGCATGAACGCCCAGATGGCGCCCGATCTGCAGACCGTGTTCCTGCCCTCCAGCCCCCCGGTGCGGCACATCTCGGCCACATTGGTGCGCCAGATAGCCGAACTCGGTGGCGACATCGCCGCCTTCGTTCCACCCATTGTGCTCAAGGCTCTGCAATCCAGATGACCAACGCCCTTCGCCCCACCCGTCGCTTGTTCAACGCCCTGGCGCTTGCCGCCCTCACTCTTGGTGCCGCGCCCGCATTCGCGCAAACCCCAACCGGCACGCCGCACCTGCTGCTGACCCTTGAAGATGGCGTGGTCGATATCGAGCTGCTGCCCGCCATCGCGCCCAAGCATGTCGAGCGCGTCGTCACCCTCACCACTGACGGGTTCTACAACGGCCTGGTGTTTCACCGCGTGATCGAGGGCTTCATGGCCCAGACCGGCGATCCGACCGGCACCGGCATGGGCGGCTCCGATCTTCCCGATGTCGAGGCGGAGTTCAACAGCGAGAGCTTTGGCCGCGGCGTGATTGGCGCTGCCCGTTCGCAGGACCCGAACTCGTTCAATTCCCAGTTCTTCATCACCACTGCCGATGCCTCGTTCCTCGATGGGCAATACACCGTCTTCGGCAAGGTCGTGTCCGGCATGGAAGCCGTGGATGCCCTGGAAAAAGGCCCGCAATCGGCCAATGGCCAGGTCGAAAATCCCGACAAGATCATCGAAGCCAAGATCGAATACAAGTAAACCGGGCCCGCGTCCCGGCCACTCCTCCTTTGAGCCCCGGTCCCGCCCCCCACTCGGTGTCATCCCGGCCCGGAGCCGGGATCCATCCCGAGATCCCTCAACCGGGCCGCGCCGGCGAAGTCGCCCGTGACCGCGCCCACGCACGGGCAGATCGTCTGCCGGTGGTTGCACCCGCTGCCCATTGCCCTTACATCCCGCCCACATCAATCAACGAAAGTGACAGCCATGGCCGATTACGCCGATCCCGAAAACACCCTCGTCATCGACACCACCAAGGGCGAGGTCGTCATCCAGATGCGCCCCGACCTGGCGCCCAACCACGTCGCCCACATCAAGAAGCTGGTGCGTGAAGGCTTTTACGACGGCATCGTCTTTCACCGCGTGATCGACGGCTTCATGGCCCAGACCGGCTGCCCGCGCGGCACCGGCACCGGCGGCTCCAAGTACCCGGACCTCAAGCAGGAATTCAACAGCGAGCCCCATGTCCGCGGCACCGTTTCCATGGCCCGCGCCCAGAGCCCCGACAGCGCCAATTCGCAGTTCTTCATCTGCTTTGGCGACGCTGGCTTCCTCAACAAGCAGTACACCGTTTGGGGCCAGGTCATTTCCGGCATGGAAAATGTCGACCAGATCAAGCGCGGCGAGCCCGTGCAGAACCCCGACAAGATGAACTCGGTCAAGGTCGCCGCCGACCTCGCCGCCTAAGACTCGAAAGTGCGCCCGATGACAACCTTGCTTTGGGCGCTGATGGGCATTCTGGCTGGCGCCTGCATTGCGACGCAGGCGCCAATCAACGCCCAACTCGGCCGCAGCCTGGGCCTGCCCCTTGCCGCGGCTGGCATTTCCTTTCTGTTCGGCGCCGTGGTCCTCTGGCTGCTGACCTTCGCCTTCGCGCGTGCCAACAACATTGCGCTTGATTGGGCCGCGCCCGCCCCCTGGACCTTTGCCGCTGGCGGTCTGCTGGGCGCCGCCTATGTGTTTTCCACCGTTATCCTGACCCCGATGATCGGCACCGCCGCCGTCATGGGCCTTTCGGTCACCGGCCAGCTGATCGCCGGCATCGCCCTTGATCGCGCTGGTTTCATGGGCATGCCCATCCACGACATCTCCCCCGGCCGCCTCGCCGGCGCCGCCCTCCTGATCACCGGCGCCGTCATGATCCGGCTATTCTGAAGCCACGGGACGGGGGCGACCATCCGAGTACCGGACTAAACCCGCCCCAACCACAACCCTCCGTGCTTCGCCCTTCCTCCCCCTTGAGGGGCGGGCCGGGGTGGGGGCGTGTGGATTGCGCACGAAGCCCCAGATGCCCAACTGTCTCCCTTCCCCTTGCGCAGAGACATCAAGGGGAAGGGTTCGGCACTCCCACCAACTGGATGCGCGCTTACCCCCGGGACATTGCGCACCCTCCACAAACCCCACCCCCCATGCTAATCCCCCGCCATGCGCGTTTCCGATTTTGATTT
>JAQGKH010000093.1 GCA_028290225.1 Devosia sp.
TTCGGTGCCACCGGGCGGCGTTGATGTGGCCGGCGCCGCCGCCTCGGCCGAGCCTGACAGGTCGCGCGCGACATTGGCGGCGAATTCCTCGGGCGTCGCCGGGATGATGTCGACCACCAAACGCGCCGGCTGGTCCTCGAAGGCATCGAGCACATAGGCCTGCTGCACCTGCGCCGGGCCCGCCAGGGTCAGCGTGGTGCGCACCCGGTCCGGGGCGGCTTGCTCCACCAGATAGGCGGATACGAGGCCCTCCCCCGCCGGCGCACCGGCAGGCTCGGCCACCGAAAAGGTCGCGGCCCGCACGTCGATGGCCAGCCGATCGGGACCGCCCAGCGATACGAGGGCAAAATCGGCTCGGCCGGCAAGGTCCACCACCAGGCGCGCCCGCTCGGGGGTGGAGCTCACGCGCACTTCCATGACATTGGGCAAGGCCGCCGGTGCCGGGGGCGTAGCGGGGGCTGCCGCCGCGTCAGGCGCCGGTTCCTGCGCCAGGGCAGTGATCGAGCCGCCGCCGGCAAGGCCCGCAAGCAGGCAGATCAGCGCAAGTGCACGGCGGGGTTTAAACAACAGCGAACAGGCCTTATCCAGAACAGCAGGCACGCAGATGCCATCGCTTTGGAGCGATTCTGCGGCGTTCCCCTTATGCGCTGTTTTGCCCCCGCGGCCAAGAACGACCGGTTTGGCGTCCAGGCACCAGCTTGCCGGGCGTGTGGGAGTTTCCTGTTGCTAAACGGAAGCAACGGCCGTACACGCTAGATGGTGAAGTGCATGCTTCCTGCATGACCGGTTCTGGTGTCCTTGGACCCCGCAAACGGAAGCCGGAAGGGCTCGGGACGGGAGGCGCAGAACGCGCCTTGCACCCCGATCAGACGCGGCAAATCCAGCGCTTCGCAATGAATTTCGGTTCTCGCATGAACCGGACGGTTGGGATGGGCCCGTTGCCGCACCCAATCCAAAAGGAAGAGGTCATATGGCCCGCAGGCGAACAGAACGTGGTGTGATCGACGAAACCGGTCGCCGTTTTGCTTTGCTGCCATTTTCGGCCATGACCTGCACTGCCGGCGCCCCGACCAGCCTGGTCCCGAGCGCCACCCCCCTTAAACCACTCGCCTCGCATTGCGCCACTCGGAGACTGCCTGTTCTTGGGCAGCCTCTTGTCGGCGCGCGAGTGCGCGGAGCTCATAATGGCTACAAAGAGAATGCTGGTGGATGCCATCCACCCGGAAGAAACACGGATCGTCGTTACCGCCGGTAACCGGCTCGAAGAGTTCGATTTCGAATCGGCGACGCGCCGCCAGTTGCGCGGCAATATCTACCTTGCCAAGGTCACGCGCGTGGAGCCCTCGCTCCAGGCCGCCTTCGTGGAATATGGCGGCAATCGCCACGGCTTCCTGGCTTTCAGCGAAATTCACCCCGATTACTACCAGATCCCCGTTGCCGACCGCGAAGCTTTACTGCGCGAGGAGCACGAGGAAGAGGTGCACGACGAAGCGGCCGCCGACGAAGGTGCAGCCCCTGAGTCGGTCAGCGAAAGCCTTGACGCGGACGGCTACGCCGAGCCTGATGGTGAGGGCGAAGAGGCCAGCCATATCGAGCAGGCGCCGGCCAATACCGAGCCGGTGGAAAGCGTGGGCGGTGCCGATGCGCTTGAGGAAGTGCCCGAGCGTCGCCGCTCATCGAGCAACAACCGCCGCCACTACAAGATCCAGGAAGTGATCAAGCGCCGGCAGGTAATGCTGGTGCAGGTGGTCAAGGAAGAGCGCGGCAACAAGGGCGCTGCCCTGACCACCTATCTGTCGCTGGCCGGCCGCTACTCGGTTCTGATGCCCAACACCGCCCGTGGCGGCGGCATTTCGCGCAAGATCACCAACGCCGCCGACCGCAAGCGCCTGAAGGAAATCACCTCCGATCTGGAAGTGCCGCAGGGGATGGGCGTGATCCTGCGCACGGCCGGTGCCTCGCGCACCAAGGCCGAGGTGAAGCGCGACTTCGAATACCTGATGCGCCTGTGGGAATCGGTGCGCTCGCTCACCCTCAAGTCGCAGGCACCGTGCCTCGTGTACGAGGAAGGCTCGCTGATCAAGCGCACTATTCGCGACCTTTACAACAAGGACATCGACGAGGTGTTCGTGGCCGGCGAGGATGCCTTCGCCGAAGCGCGCGATTTCATGCGCATGATCATGCCGAGCCACGCCAAGAACGTCGTGCTGTACAAGGAAGATCAGCCGCTCTTTTCCAAATACGGCATCGAAGCGCAGCTCGACTCCATGTTCTCGCCCACGGTGACCCTGCCTTCGGGCGGTTATCTCGTGATCAACCCGACCGAAGCGCTGGTTTCCATCGACGTCAACTCGGGCCGCTCCACCAAGGAGCACAATATCGAGGACACTGCACTCCAGACCAATCTGGAAGCGGCCGAGGAAGTGGCGCGCCAACTGCGCCTGCGCGATCTGGCGGGCCTCATCGTCATCGACTTCATCGACATGATGGAGAACCGCTCCAACCGGGCCGTCGAGCGCAAGCTCAAGGATTGCCTCAAGGACGATCGCGCCCGCATCCAGGTCGGCCGCATCTCCCATTTCGGTCTCATGGAAATGAGCCGCCAGCGCATCCGCTTTGGCGTGGTGGAAAGCTCCACCCACAAATGCCCGATCTGCGATGGCACGGGCCTGGTGCGCTCCACCGAATCCATGGCGCTGATGATCATGCGCCACATTGAAGACCATGTGATGCGCAAGCAGGGCCAGTCGGTCAATGTCCGGCTGCCGATCGACGTCGCGCTTTATATTCTCAACTGCAAGCGCGAAACGCTGACGGCCCTTGAGCAGCGCAATTCGCTGTCCATCACCATCACGGCCGATGGCAAGATGACCGGCCAGCAATTCGCCATCGAAAAGGGTGAAACGCGCGTTTCCGCCTACGCCGAAACACGCGCCGTCGAGCATGTTCGCGTCGATACCGCCATCATCGA
The DNA here is from genome assembly GCA_028290225.1 of Devosia sp. Taxonomy (GTDB): domain Bacteria; phylum Pseudomonadota; class Alphaproteobacteria; order Rhizobiales; family Devosiaceae; genus Devosia. The sequence goes on from JAQGKH010000093.1 coordinate 2,972, forward strand.
AGACGAGGATGACGAGATCATCGAGGACGAGATCGAGGACACCGAAGAGCAGCCGGTTTCGGCCGGTGAAGTGGGTGAAGGCGAACCCTCGCGCAAGCGGCGCCGGCGCCGGCGCCGCGGTGGCGAGCGGGGCGAGGACAATGGTGGCCGTGCGCCGCAGCCCCGCTTTGTGCCACTGGCCGACCAGGCTGATGCCGAAGAGCTCACCGCCGAAGCAGCGGAAGCCGAGGACGCCGGTGCCGAATCCGACAGCGTGCGGGAAGCCGTTGGTTTCACCACCGGCGACGAAAGCGACGACGAGCCCCGCAAGCGCCGCCGTCGGGGTCGTCGCGGCGGCCGTCGTAATCGCCGCGAACTGGAAGCCGAGGCGGGCGTCACCGAAGCCGTGCCGGCCGGCGAGGCCGAGTTGAGCATGGACGCGGTCAGCGAGATCGCCGACGCCCTTCTCGCCCAGGAAGAGATCGCCGCCGGCGAGCCGACACTGGCCGAGGAGCCCGTGGAAGTGCCGGTGGAAAAGCCCAAGCGCGGCCGCCGCAAGAAGGTGCTGGAAACCGAGGAGCGGGCTCCCGTCCTGGTGGACGCCGAGGCGGCTGCCGAGGATGCGCCGGTGGCCGAGGAGGCCCCGACGCCCGAGGAAAAGCCCAAGCGCAAGCCGCGCACCCGCAAGCCCAAGGCGGAATCGGCAAGCGCCGATGCAGGTCTGGTGATCGCCACCGAACCGGCACCCGAGGCGGCGGAAGCCCAGTCGGAGCCGGCCGAGCAGGCACTGGGTCTCGAGCCAGTGGCTGTCGCCGAGTCCGAAGCGCCCGCCGAGCCAGCGGGGATTGTTGAGCTGCAAGCGCCGGTTGAGCCTGGGGCCGAACCGGAAGCCGGTGTGGAGACCGAGCCGACCCGCCCGCGTCGGGCCCGCAAGGATCTGCCCGAAGAAGGGGTCGTGGTTTCGTCCAGCACGCCGCGCCCCGAAGGCGAGGCTCCGGACGAACCGGAGAAAAAGAAGGCCGGCTGGTGGCAGCGCCGCCTTGGTCTTGGCTAGAAACAAAAAAAGGCGGCCCCCGGGCCGCCTTTTTCTTTGCCGGGATGGTGGCGCTAGCGCAGCGCCCGTCCCATCCGCTCCAGTGCCAGTTCGATGCTTTCGCGCTTGCCGGCATAGCTCAACCGCACATAGCCCTGCCCGCCGGTGCGGTCGAAGTCCACGCCAGGCGTGGTTGCCACCCCCGCTTCCTCCAGCAACCGCTCGCAGAACGCCAGGGAATCATTGGAGAAGCGGCCGATGCCGGCATAGGCGTAGAATGCACCGTCCGAAGGCTCGGCCAGCGTGAAGCCCAGCGTTCGCAGGCCATCGTGCAGCAGCACGCGATTGGCGGCATAACCCGCCTTTTGTTCTTCCGAATAATCGCGCTCGCCCAGGGCGGCGGTGGCCGCGATCTGGCTTAGCGTGGGCGCGGAGATAAAGAGGTTCTGCTGCAGGATTTCGGTGCGCCGGACCAAGCGCTCGGGCATCACCATCCAGCCAATGCGCCAGCCGGTCATGCAATAGTATTTGGAAAAGCTGTTGATCACCACGGCATCGCGCGTCAGTTCCAGCGCGCTGACCGATGGCCTGCGATAATCCAACCCGTGATAAATCTCATCCGAGATCAGTTGCACGCCCAGCCGCGTGCAGGTTTGCACGATATCGCGCAAACCCTCCCGATCCACGGCCGCGCCCGTTGGGTTCGCCGGGCTGGCAAACAAGAGCCCCTCGAAAGGCGTTGCCGCGTAAGCCGCTTCGATATCGGCGCCGGTCAGGCGCCAGCCATTGGCAACGGTGAGCGGAATTTCGGCGACTGCGAAGCCCAGCCCCAGCAAGGTGTTTACATAGGCCGGGTAGCCCGGCCGGGTGATGGCGATGCGCGCCCCGGGGCGGAATGCCGCATGAAAGGCCAGGATAAAGCCGGCGGACGAGCCCGTGGTCGCCAGAATCAGGTCCGGGTCCACCGACACGCCGTGCTGGGCCGTGTAGTAAGCGGACAAGCCTTCGCGCAGTTCGGTCAGCCCCTTGGCATTGGTATAACCCTGCGCCTGGGGCAGCGCCTTGGCCACCGCTTCGATCACCTTGGGCGCGGGGGGCGAACCCGGCTCGCCCAGTTCGAGGTGGCACACGGTGCGGCCACTAGCTTCCATCGCCTTGGCGCGCTTGAGAATTTCCATTGCCTGGAACGGCATCAGGCCATCGGGTGGCGCATCAAACATGAACGAGCTCCTGGGTTTCCCCCGGCCTACCCCGTTCGCGCCGCGCCCTCAACCACAAGTGATGCGCCCGACATCGGGCGTTTACGCGTGGCTGCTATATTGGCTCGCGTCTGCTAGAAGGCCCAGCGTCTTGCTTTGGGAGTGTTCCATGCCTCGCCTCACCCTTGCTCTTGTTGCCCTGATCGGCCTGCTTGCCGGCGCCCTGGGGTACTCGGTGTGGAATCGCCCGGTGCCGCAGACCGATGAAGCGGCGGTGCGCGCCATCGTGCAAACCGCGCTGGCGGAACGCGAAGCCGCCGCCCCTCCCGCAGCGGCGCCGCCGCCTGCCCCGGCGGTGGCGCAACTCGATCCCGCCCAGCTTAATCCGCTCATCGAAAACTTCCTGATGAGCGACCCCACCATCCTCCAACGCCTGTCCACTGCGCTCGATACGCAGTTGCGCTCAGCCGAGCGCGAGCAGGCAACCACGGCCATTGCCGGCATGCGCGAGGTCATCTTCAACGATCCCGGCCAGGTCGTGCTCGGCAATCCGGACGGCGATGTCACGCTGGTGGAGCTCTTCGACTACAATTGCGGTTATTGCCGCAGCGCCCTGCCCGATCTGGCGACGCTGCTGGCGGAAGATCCGGGGCTGCGCGTCGTGCTCAAGGAATTTCCCATCCTGTCCAACGAATCGATGGAGGCGGCGCGCATCGCCGTGCTCGTGGGGCAATCGGATGTGGATTATTGGCGTTTTCACGAAGCCCTGTTCACCAGCCGCGGCCAGGTCGACAAGGCGGTCGCGCTCGCCGCCGCTGCCGATCTGGGCCTGAGCCCGGTCAGTCTCGAGTTGCAGATGAACGAGGAAGCCGTCGCCAGGACCATCAAGACGTCCTACGACATTGCCCAGGCGCTCAACATCACGGGCACGCCGACCTATATCATCGGCAACGAGGTCATTCCGGGGGCTATCGGCATTGACGAGTTGCGCACACGCATCCGCAATATGCGCGCTTGCGGGGAAACCGAGTGCGAAGGCTGACGCCGCCTTTTGCCTTTTGCCGGCGAGTCGTGTAACCGACGAGCTTCCGGCCCTGGCTGCCGGCGTCAAAGGCGACCACGATGGCAAAGCGCGTTCTCGTTCTCAATGGCCCCAATCTCAATCTTCTCGGCACGCGCGAGCCCGCCATCTACGGCTCCCAGACGCTCCAGGATATCGAGGATCTCTGCGGGACTGCTGCGGCTGAACTGGGCCTTGCCATCGATTTTCGGCAGTCCAACCATGAAGGTGAGCTTGTCACCTGGATCCAGGACGCCCGTATGTCAGCCGATGCCATCCTGATCAACCCAGCGGCCTATTCGCATACTTCGGTGGCGATTGCCGACGCCATCAAGGCGGTTGGTCTGCCAGTGGTCGAAGTTCACCTGTCCAACATTCACCAGCGTGAGCCCTTCCGGCACCATTCCTATGTTTCAGCCGTTGCTGTGGGTGTGCTTTGCGGGTTCGGGGCGCTTGGCTATAAGCTCGCCCTCCAGGCCCTGGCTGAAAAATTATAACCAACGATCGACGCGCAAGCGCGGGAGACCAACAAGAATGAGCAAGTCATCGCAAGTGGATCAGGACCTGATTCGCGCCATCGCCGAACTCCTCAACAAAGAAAATCTCGCCGAGATCGAGATCGAGCAGGAAGATTTCCGCGTCCGCGTCACCCGCTCCTATGCCAATGAAACGGTCACCTATGCGGCCCCCCCGCAATATGCGCCCGCACCCGCCGCACCGGCATCGCTGGCCCCGGCCGGCTCCGTGCCGGCTGCCGTGCCTGCTGCGATTGAGGACCTTGCGTCTAATCCGGGTACCCTGACCTCCCCCATGGTCGGCACCGCCTACCGCTCGCCCGAGCCGGGCAAGCCGGCCTTTGCCGAAGTGGGCACCAAGGTCAGCGAAGGTCAGACCCTGCTGATCATCGAAGCCATGAAGACCATGAACCAGATTCCCGCCCATCGCTCCGGCACCGTCACCCGCATTCTGGTGCAGGATGCGCAGCCGGTGGAATACGGCGAGCCGCTCGTCGTCATCGAATAGGAGGCGACCCCGTGTTTCAGAAGGTTCTAATCGCCAATCGCGGCGAGATCGCGCTGCGCATCCTGCGCGCCTGCAAGGAGCTGGGCATCCAGACCGTTGCGGTTCATTCCACTGCCGACGCCAATGCCATGCATGTGCGCCTGGCCGATGAAAGCGTCTGCATTGGCCCCCCCGCGGCCAAGGACAGCTATCTCAACATCCCTTCGATCATGGCCGCCTGCGAGATCACCGGCGCCGATGCCGTGCATCCCGGCTACGGCTTTTTGTCCGAAAACGCCCGCTTCGCGCAGATCCTGACCGAGCACAACGTTACCTTTATCGGCCCTTCCGCCCACCATATCGAAATCATGGGCGACAAGATCACCGCCAAGCGCACGGCCGTCGAGCTGGGCATTCCCGTGGTTCCGGGCTCCGCGGGTGCCGTCGAAACCGATGAGGAGGCCATCTCCACCGCCGCCGAAATTGGCTACCCGGTGCTGATCAAGGCTACGGCCGGTGGTGGCGGGCGCGGCATGAAGGTCGCCCACAGCGAGGCCGATCTGCTGGTGGCCTGGTCCACCGCGCGCTCCGAGGCCAAGGCTGCTTTCGGCAACGACTCCGTTTATATGGAAAAATATCTGGGCCAGCCGCGCCATATCGAGGTGCAGGTGCTGGGTGACGGCCAAGGCAATGCCGTTCATCTGGGTGTGCGGGACTGCTCCTTGCAGCGCCGTCACCAGAAGGTCTGGGAAGAAGCGGGCGGCCCCACCATCCTGCCCGAAGAGCGCGACAAGATCGGCGAGATCTGCGCCGTTGCCATGCGCAAGCTCAAATACTCGGGCGCGGGCACCGTAGAGTTCCTCTACGAGAACGGCGAGTTCTATTTCATTGAAATGAACACGCGGCTCCAGGTGGAACATCCCGTCACCGAGCGCATCACCGGCATCGACATCGTTTACGAGCAGATCCGCGTCGCCTCGGGCGAAGCCCTGTCGATGTCCCAGGAGCAGGTGAGCTTTTACGGCCACGCCATCGAAGTGCGCATCAATGCCGAGGATCCGCAGACCTTTGCGCCCTCGCCCGGCACCATCACCTTCTACCACCCGGCGGGTGGCGTGGGCGTGCGCGTCGATTCTGCCGTTTATCAGGGCTACAAGATCCCGCCCTATTACGACTCCCTGATCGGCAAGCTGATCGTTTATGGTCGTACCCGCGAGGAATGCCTGCAGCGCCTGCGCCGCGCAGTGGACGAGTTCGTGATCGACGGGGTCAAGACCACCCTGCCCCTGTTTCAGCGCCTGATGAAGGAGCCGGAAATCCTGGCCGGCAACTACGACATCCACTGGCTCGAAAAATACCTCGCGGCCAACAAGGTATAAGTGCCACGCCCCTCGTGGTCGAGGCGCCAAGCGCGCCTCGCCATGGGGGCTACTTCCCAGCCCCATGAACCTCATGGTGAGGCGCGAGTTCTTCACGAGCCTCGAACCACGAGGGCGGGCGCTCCGGACTTGGAGTATCGTGCAACACCATGCCGCGCCGCCCTGATCCATTCAGCATCGAAATCACGCCCGAGTTGATCATCCGCGCCTATTGCGCGGGCATCTTCCCGATGGCCGAAGATGCTGCGGACAAGGACCTGTTCTGGGTCAGCCCCGAAATGCGCGGCGTCATCCCGCTCGATGGCTTTCACCTTTCCGCAAGCCTGCGCAAGGCAATGCGCAAATCCGGCTTCACCATTTCAGTCGACACCGATTTTCCCGCGATCATCGAAGGCTGCGCCACGGTCGGCAAGGACCGCCGCAGCACCTGGATCAACGCCACCATCCGCTCGGTTTATGGCGAACTGTTCCGCCGCGGCGTTGCGCACACCGTCGAGGTCTGGGATGGCCCCAACCTCGTGGGGGGCCTTTATGGCCTTGCCATTGGCGGCGCCTTTTTTGGCGAGTCCATGTTCCACCGCGCCACCAATGCCAGCAAGATGGCACTTGCCCATCTGGTGGAGCGGCTCAATGCGGGCGGGTTCACCCTGCTTGATACCCAGTTCCTGACCGATCACCTGGCGTCGCTGGGCGGGATCGAGATTGCGCGCGCGCTTTATGAGGAGCGCCTCGCCGCAGCCCTCGAACTTTCCGGCGATTGGCACGCCTGGGAGCGCCGGAACAGCGCCCTTACCCGCTCCAGCGCCCCGCCTCGGTAACATGGCCTAATCCGGAGCTGGCTCGAGCAACTTCGCCCGCCTTCTGGAGTTGACGCTGAACCAACCGGAGTAACAACCATGATCCCGACTCGCGTCCACGGCATCATCGACTACATCGTCGGCATTGTGCTGATCCTTGCCCCCTTCATCCTCGGCTTTGCCGATGGAACGGCCGCCCAATGGGTGCCTATCATCATCGGGGTGGCGACGCTTGGGCTCGGCATGATCACGCGCCATGAGATGGGCCTGGTCAAGCTCGTGCCCATGACCACCCACATCGTCATCGATGTAATTTCCGGTCTGCTTCTGCTGGTTTCCCCCTGGCTGTTCGGTTTCGCCGATCGGATCTGGTGGCCGCATGTGCTGGTAGGCCTGATGTATATCGTCATCTCACTGATGACTGCGCGTCACAGCCCCGTCGAGCACAGGGTCACCGCCTGAGCTTGAACGCCAGCGTGGTCACACAATCCGTTGGATTGGAGACCGCGCTGGAGTCTGCTTCGTAGATTTCCAGCCGGCAGGCGAAATAATCCCCGTCGGCTTTCCCGACCATGTCGAACCCATGGCCGATCAGTTGCACCCAGCCGATCAGCATGGCCGTGACCTGCTCAAGGGCCTCGTAAGGTCCGTGCCAATCGAGGGTCGCGTAGCGGCCGGCGGGCAACATTGCAAAGCGCATACCGTCCCCATCCTGCCCGGCTCGCGCGACAGGCACTCCCGCCTGCACGTCAAGCGTGTCGGCCATGTCGATCCGCCGGTAATTATAGAACGGCGGGGCGCTGGGCGTTATCCCAAGCTGTTGGAGATAGCCGAACAGCCTGGGAAATCCTTCTTCTGCCGGAACGCGCAGCTGCTCCATGTTGATTGAGAACGGCACAAAGGCGTAAGGCTGTTCTGGACGTTCGATGATGCGGGGCAAGCTCAGCACGGCGTCCTCCTGCTGCAATCAGGATAACGACGGAGCGGAAAGCCTCCTGCCGACAAGCCAGCCGTGGATTTTGCTAGCGCGCGTCGGGTGGCGGCACATCGGTCGAGGTTTTGCACTCCACCAGCCACACATCGTAGACGGCATGGTCTACCGCGTTCAGCGCCGGGCTGTCGGCAAACATCCAGCCGGTGAAGATGCGCCTGCTGACGCCCTGCAGGCTGCGCTGGTCCACTTCAAGGAAAGCCGAAGTGCGCTGCTGGGTTTCGGTGGGGGCGCGGTTGTAGCAGGCGCGCGGGGTGATCTCGAGCGCGCCGAACAGCACGGTCTCGTCGATATAAACATCAAAGCGCGTGATGCGGCCGGTGATCTTGTCCAGCCCGGCAAAGGTCGCCACCGGATTGGCGATTGGCTGCGCCAGCGCGGGCACCACCGGCACCAGCACCAGGGCGGCAGCAAACGCGACCAGCCGACGCCAATTGCGCGGCGCTCTCAAACCAGCTTGGGGCAAAACGCCGGCCTATTCAGGTGACCAGGCGTCGTAATCGCCCGTGACGCGCGGCCGGTCGCCCTTGTTGAGCAGGCTGCCATCAGGCCGGTACGCTTCGGCTGTGCCCGTCATATTGCGCTTGTGCGGCTGCTCCCAGGCATGGGGGGTATAGCTGGTTTCGGTGGGCGGCAAGGCGGTGCGCCCATGCATCCAGCCATACCAGCCGGGCGGAATCGTCGAGGCATCGGCGGGACCGTTATAGGTCACATAGCGCCGGTTGTTCTTCTTGTCCTTGTAGTAGCGATTGCCGAACTCGTCGGTTCCGACGAACTCGCCGTGCCGCTTCAGCCACAGCCTCGTGCCCCAGGTCTGGCCGTGCCACCAACGGAAAATCTCAAGCAGGAAGTCTTTCATCGGGCGTTCCACACAGGTCTGGCTGCCGCAATCGGGCGGGACAGGCTTTACCATGCTCGATATGAGGACACTAGGGCTTCGTGCACGGCAAGAAGGAAGGGCAAACACAAGGCCCGCGTTCCTGCGGATACAATGATTTTTCGCCGTTGACTCCGGGGCCATTCAGAGTCCGTGCGCAGACTCAGTTTTGTAAGCCCTTAGGACTCCTGACTCTTCCCAAAAGACCCGTCCAGCCCACTGCCTTTATCAGGCTTCGTTATCAATTTGATAACGCTTTCGGGAACCCTTGGTTTTCCTCGTTTTTCACAGGCAAGCACTATATATAGATTAGCACGGCAGGGCCGCGCACAAGCTCTAGCGAATTTTCTCCCGTCGACAGCCCGGCGGGAGATGGTATCGATGAACTCAACGAGAGTCTGCCCGCTCCCTCGGCCAGCCTCCAAACCGCATCAATCGAGGCCACTATGAAGATCGAACGCCGCTTCACGTCCGCTGACCAGGACCGCTATGCGTCCCTGGAATTCCGCTCCGCGACCAGCGAGATTCGCAATCCGGATGGCTCGGTTGTGTTCAAGCTCGAGAACATCGCGATCCCCGCGAGCTGGAGCCAGGTCGCGGCCGACATCATTGCCCAGAAATATTTCCGCAAGGCTGGCGTTCCCCGCGCGCTCAAGAAGGTCGAGGAGAACGCCGTTCCCTCCTGGCTGTGGCGCTCTGTGTCCGATGAAGCGGCCCTCGCCAAGCTGCCCGAAGCCGAACGCTTCGGCTCGGAAATGGATTCGCGGCAGGTCTTTGATCGCCTGGCCGGCACCTGGACCTATTGGGGCTGGAAGGGCGGCTATTTCGACAGCGAGCAAGACGCGCGTACCTTCTTTGACGAGCTCTGCTACATGCTCGCCACCCAGCGCGTTGCCCCCAACTCGCCGCAGTGGTTCAACACCGGCCTGCATTGGGCCTATGGCATCGATGGTCCCGGCCAGGGGCACTTCTATGTCGACCCTTTTACCCACAAGCTGGTGCAGTCCAAGAGCTCCTACGAGCACCCCCAGCCCCATGCCTGCTTCATCCAGTCGGTGAACGATGACCTCGTCAACGACAACGGCATCATGGACCTTTGGGTGCGCGAAGCGCGCTTGTTCAAGTATGGCTCGGGCACCGGCACCAATTTCTCCAAGCTCCGTGGCGGCGGCGAAAAGCTGTCGGGCGGCGGTCGCTCCTCGGGCCTGATGAGCTTTTTGAAGATCGGTGATCGTGCTGCCGGCGCCATCAAGTCGGGTGGCACCACCCGTCGCGCCGCCAAGATGGTGGTGATCGATATCGATCACCCCGATGTCGAGGAATATATCAACTGGAAGGTCAAGGAAGAACAGAAGGTCGCGGCGCTCGTGACCGGCTCCAAGACCGTGTCCAAGCACCTCAAGGCCATCATGAAGGCCTGCGTCAATTGCGAAGGCAATGGTGACGATTGCTTTGACGTGCAGATGAACCCGGCCCTCAAGCGCGAAGTGCGCGCTGCCAAAAAGGCGCTGGTGCCGGAGAACTACATCTACCGCGTCATCCAGTTTGCCAAGCAGGGCTATACGGATCTGCAATTCCCCATCTACGACACCGATTGGGATAGCGAGGCCTACCTGACAGTTTCGGGCCAGAACTCCAACAATTCGGTCCGCGTCACCGACGATTTCCTCAAGGCCGTGGAAACCGATGGCGACTGGAACCTCACCGCCCGCAAGGATGGCAAGGTCACCAAGACCCTCAAGGCGCGCGATCTGTGGGAACAGGTGGGCTATGCCGCCTGGGCTTCGGCTGATCCCGGCATCCAGTACCACACCACCATCAATGAGTGGCACACCTCGCCGGCGGCTGGCCCGATCAACGCCTCCAATCCGTGCTCGGAATACATGTTCCTCGACGACACCGCGTGCAACCTGGCTTCGGTGAACCTGCTGCCCTATCGCAACGCCGATGGCTCGTTCAACACTTCGGCCTATGAGCACACGGTGCGCCTGTGGACCATCGTGCTCGAAATCTCGGTGATGATGGCGCAATTCCCCTCGCGCTCGATTGCCGAGCGCTCGTTCGAATACCGCACGCTGGGCATCGGCTACGCCAATATCGGCGGCTTCCTGATGACCTCGGGCATCCCCTATGACTCCAAGGAAGGCCGGGCCATTGCCGGCGCCGTCACTGCCATCCTCACCGGCGTTGCCTATGCGACCTCGGCCGAGATGGCAAAGGAGCTCGGGCCCTTCAAGGACTACAAGCGCAACGCCCCCCATATGCTGCGCGTCATCCGCAACCACCGCAATGCTGCCCATGGCAATGCATCAGGCTAAGAGGGTCTGTCCATCACGCCCGTGCCGCTCGATCATGCTTCCTTGATCGACGCCAACCTTTCCGAACGCGCCAGGCTCGCCTGGGACAATGCCCTGGCGCTTGGCGAAGCCCACGGCTATCGCAACGCCCAGGTTTCGGTGATCGCCCCGACGGGCACCATCGGCCTTGTCATGGATTGCGACACCACCGGCATCGAGCCCGATTTCGCGCTGGTGAAGTTCAAGAAGCTCGCCGGTGGCGGCTACTTCAAGATCATCAACCGCGCCGTGCCCCCGGCCCTGCGCACCCTGGGCTATTCCGAATCCCAGATCGCCGAGATGGAAGCCTACGCCGTGGGCCACGGCAATCTGAACCAGGCTCCCGGCGTCAATCCCTCGACCCTGCGGGCCAAGGGCTTTAGCGACGAAAAGATCGCTGCGCTCAATGCCGCGACCGCTGCCGCCTTCGACATCAAGTTCATCTTCAACCAGTGGACGCTGGGCGTTGATTTCCTCAAGTCGCTGGGCGTCACCGAAGAGCAGATGAACGATTTCTCGTTCGAGTTGCTGCCGTTCCTCGGCTTTTCGAAAAAGGACATCGAGGCGGCCAATATCCATGTCTGCGGCGCCATGACCCTGGAAGGCGCGCCGCATCTCAAGGACGAGCACCTGCCCGTCTTCGATTGCGCCACGCCTTGCGGCAAGATCGGCAAGCGTTACCTGTCGGTGGAATCGCATATCCTGATGATGGCGGCGGCCCAGCCCTTCATCTCGGGCGCCATCTCCAAGACCATCAACATGCCCAATGACGCGACGGTGGAAGACGCCAAGCAGGCCTATATGCTGTCCTGGCGCCTGGCGCTGAAGGCCAACGCCCTTTATCGCGATGGCTCCAAGCTTTCCCAGCCGCTCAATTCCTCCGTGCTGGCCGCAGCCGACGAGGATGAGGACGAGGACGTGGTGGAAAACCTCGTCGCCATGAACGCCGATGCCCGCGTCCCCGCGATCGCCGAAAAGATCGTCGAGCGCATCATCGAGCGCGAAGTGGAAGTGCGTTCGCGCGAAAAGATGCCCGATCGCCGCAAGGGCTATACCCAGAAGGCCGTGGTCGGTGGGCACAAGGTTTATGTGCGTACCGGCGAATACGATGACGGGCGCCTCGGCGAAATCTTCATCGACATGCACAAGGAAGGCGCTGCCTTCCGCGCCATGATGAACAACTTCGCCATCGCCATCTCGCTCGGGCTGCAATATGGCGTGCCGCTGGACGAATATGTGGAGGCCTTCACCTTCACCCGTTTCGAACCCGCCGGCATGGTCATGGGCAATGACCGGATCAAGAACGCCACTTCGATCCTCGATTACGTGTTCCGCGAACTGGCCGTGTCCTATCTCGACCGCGACGACCTGGCCCATGTGAACCCGGATTCTCCGACCTCGCTGGGCAACGGCGTGGCCGAGGAACACGGCGCCCGCACCTCTCCCGCCGCCGCATCGGCCCCGGTTCCAGCCGAAAAATTCGTGTCCCGCGGCATGACCCGCGGCCGCACCCAGAACGCTTCGCTGATGCTGGTCCCGACTGCCCAGGCGGCCAGCTATGTTGCCCCGGCAGCCTCCACCTCGACGGTCACGGCCCTGCGCAGTGCCACGGCCCTCAAGATCGACCACGCGGCGACGGCCCTCAATACAGCCGAACTCGACCCCATCCCCGCCCCGCCCCCATCCAAGGACACGGGCATCCTGCGCGCCGAAGCCCAGATGAAAGGCTATACGGGCGACCAATGCACCGAATGCCACAACTTCACCATGGTTCGGAACGGCACGTGCCTGAAGTGCGATACTTGTTTGACGACGACTGGGTGTAGTTGAGGAGACTAAGCTTACTGGTGAAAACACCAAAGTTTTAGGCCATCAAGCAGAGTTTCGGGCTGGATAACAATCC
>JAQGKH010000150.1 GCA_028290225.1 Devosia sp.
AGGTCAAGGCGCTCACGGGCGGCCAGTTCTGCGACCGCGTGATCGAAGCCGTCGGCAAGCAATGGCCGCTCGATCTTGCCGCCGAACTGACGCGCGAGCGCGGCAAGCTGATCGTGGCCGGCTACCATCAGGATGGCCCCCGCCAGATCAACATGCAGCTTTGGAACTGGCGCGGGCTCGACGTCATCAACGCTCATGAGCGCGATCCCGGGATCTACATCCAGGGCATCAAGGATGCAGCCGAGGCCATTGTGGCCGGCCGGCTGGATCCCTCCAGCCTTTACACCCACAGCTTTGCCCTCGAACAGCTCGATACCGCCCTCAACACCACCCGTGACCGCCCGGACGGGTTCTTGAAGGCGCTGGTTACCTTCTAGCCGAGCCTCGCTGCGGTTGCCGGGGCCTGAGGCGCGCGCCTCAGCCGGCCTTCTTGGCCGGGGCGCGTTTTGCCGGTGCCTTGCTGGAGGTGGACGGGGCCTTGGGCCCCTTGGCCGCCGCCCGGCGGGGCGCGGCAGGCTTTTCTGCGGCCGGGGCCACCGGCGCCAGTTCGATGGAGCGCTTGAGCGAAGCCATCAGGTCGATCACATTGCTGCCGCCCTTGACCGGCTCAACCGCTTCGCTCTTGGGCTTGGCCCGCTTGGCATGGGTCTTGAGTTTGGCCGTGATCAAATCCTTGACCCCGTCTTCGTAGCGGTTGTGAAAGGCCGTGATATCGAACGGCGCGCTCTGCCGCTCGATCAGCGCCATTGCCATCTGCACCGCGGCGTCCTCGGCGGGCGCCGCATCGATGCCGCCGAAAAACCCTTCGGCGGCCTTCACATCGTCTTCGTAGTGCAAGGTGTTGAGCAGCATCCCCTTGCCCGAGGCCTGCAGCGCCGCCAGATGCTCCTTGCCGTTCATGGTGATCTGCCCGACGCCCACCTTCTCTCCGTCATGCAGCGCATCGCGGATCACCATATAGGCGTCCTCGGCCAGGTCGTCGGCCGGCTGCACGTAATAGGCCTTGTTGAAATACAGGGGATTGATCTCGCAAAGGCTGACGAACTGCACCAGCTCCAGCGTGCGCTTGGTTTCGAGCTTGACGGCATCGAGCTCGTCTTCGCTCAACAGCACATGTTCGCCCTTTTCGTATTCAAAGCCCTTGATGATCGTGTCGGCCTCCACCGGGCCAATGCCATCCACCACTTTCTCGTAATGAATGGGCTGCATGGTGGGCTGGTGGATTTGTCGGAATCGGGTGCGGGCCTCGGTCTGGGCTGGAAAAAGCTCGACGGCAATCGAAACCAGGGAGAGGCGGATCTGGCCCCTCCAGGCCGGACGCGAAGCGGGCATGGCGGGTACTCTCGAATCACTAACAGGCCGACTCAATCCGGCCGCCGGTGATTCGTTCCGACTCCGAAAATGAATCTTGAAACAATGGTTTACGCCGTTGCCAGGCACCGGCGGCGAGTCACTGGAACGCGCTGCTACTGCCGGTTTACCCGGCAGTTTCCGTCCACCCAGACCGCAGCCACATTGCTGCGGTTGGCGCCGTAAACGATCTTCTCGAACACCGCCATGGGATCGGTCTGCCCAAACAACCTGATGCCGCCATCCCGGGCGGTCGTGTCAATGACGACGGCATCGAAGCGATAGCCCGGCGCCAGCACGCCGATCGGCAGATCCAGCGCGATCCCACCCCCGGCAGTCGCCAGGTGAAATGCCGTCACCAGATCGATGCGGCCATCGCCTCGCCCCCGCCGCTCGGCCGGCAGCGCCGGATCGACCCCCTCCTCCAGCATCCGCGACACCTGCACGCTGGTCTGGCACGCCTGCAGCATGGATGCGCTGGGCCCACCCGAGATATCGGTGCCGAGCCCCACATGCAGCTGCTTGTCCAGCGCCTGCCGCAAGGGAAACACGCTGTTGGCGAAATAGATATTGGACAAGGGGCAATGCGCCACCGCCGCGCCGCGCTCCACCAGGAGGTCCATATCGGCGTCCGACAGGAAATTGGCATGCGCCAGCACCGAGCGCCGGCCCAGCAGCCCGAACCGATCCAGCGCCGCCGCATCGCTGATCCCGAACCGCTCCAAGGCATAGCGGTGCGCCCAATCGCTTTCCGAGCAATGGGTCTGCACATGGCACCCGCATTCCTGCGCCAGCTGCCCCAGCCCCGCCAACGCCGCGTCGGTGCAGGAGGGCACGAAGCGCGGCGTCACCACTGGCAGCACTCGCCCCTCGCTGTTGTCCTTGTGCCCGCGGATATAGTCGATCACCGCGCGCGTATCGGCGACCGCCGCTTCGGCGCTCCTGTCCCGATAACCGGGCGGGCATGCCACCGGATCATCCATCGCCACCTTGCCGATCAAGGCTCGCTGCCCGGCCGCGATGCACAGATCGGCCAGCAGCTCCGTTGCCGCCCGATCCTGGGTCGCAAAATACAGCGCCGTGGTGGTGCCGCCCGCCAGCAGGTCCTCCACCAGCACGCTGTAGCGCTGGCGCGCGAAATCGAGCTCCTGATATTTTGCCTCGAGGGGAAAAGTATATTTTTGCAGCCACACTTCGAGCGGCGCATCCAGCGCCAGTCCCAACTGCGGATATTGCGGCGCATGCACATGCAGGTCGACCAGACCCGGCATTCCATAGCGACCTTCCGGCAGGCGCAGCACCCGGTCGCCCAATCCGTTCAGAACCCGTTCATGATCATGGCTGGAAGGTGGCAGAACCCCACTGATCACCCCGTCCTCGTCCACGCAGATCAGCGTATCCTGGAGCACTTCGAGTTCGCCTTGTCGCGGTGCATGAAAGAAAGTTCCCACCACGCCCCCGCCGCGCACATCTCCCTGCATCAACACTTCCCCTGCTTAACTACCCGCCAACTTGTTGATCTTGTTATCACAACAGATCAGGGCTGGGCTCCCGCCAATTCGAAGTGCTAGAACCTTTGGCACTTATGCATCGGAGTTCAGCATGGCAATTCTGACAGAAGACGCCAAAGGCGTTTACGTCATTGCGGTTACCCCCTTTACCGACGCCGGCGCCGTGGATTTCGACAGCATCGACTCCATGGTCGCCTTCTACGAGGCCGCTGGCGTCACCGGAATTACTGTTCTGGGCCAATTGGGCGAAGCACCAAAGCTGACCGCCGAAGAATCGGCACAGATCGTCAAGCGGGTGTTAAAGCAGGTTGCGGGGCGCTTGCCAGTCGTAGTTGGCGTTTCCGCCCCCGGCCTGGCGCCGATGACTGAGCTGGCCCGCACCGTCATGGATGATGGCGCCGCCGGTGTTATGGTTGCGCCGCCCTGGACTACCAGAACCGACGATCAAAGCTTTGCCTTCTATCAATCGGTCGGCGAGGCGCTGGGCCCCATTCCCTTCGTGCTGCAGGATTATCCCCTCACCACCAACGTCACCATCGCCCCCAAAGTCATTGAGCGCATCATCCGCGAAGTGCCCAATTGCGTCATGCTCAAGCACGAAGACTGGCCCGGCCTCAGCAAGATCACGGCCCTTCGCGCCGCATCGGACAAGGGCGAAACCCGTCGCATTTCAATACTTTGCGGCAATGGCGGCTTGTTCCTGCCCGAAGAAATGAGCCGCGGCGCTGATGGCGCGATGACCGGATTTTGTTATCCCGAAATGATGGTCGGCGTCGTCGATGCCTTCGCCCG
Organism: Devosia sp.; assembly: GCA_028290225.1. Taxonomy (GTDB): domain Bacteria; phylum Pseudomonadota; class Alphaproteobacteria; order Rhizobiales; family Devosiaceae; genus Devosia. Next base: position 3,654 of record JAQGKH010000150.1, read on the forward strand.
CGGCGACACGGACCGCGCGCACGACATCTTCGACTGCTACCTGCCCCTTGCGCGCTATGAGCAGCAGCAGGGCATCGGCCTTGCCGCCCGCAAATATGTCCTGGCCAAGCGCGGCGTCATCAAGTCCGCGGCGCTACGCAAGCCCCGCCCCAGCCTTTCGGCCCTCGATGTCACTGATATTGAACGTCTTTTGGCTCGACAGGCCAGGCGGCTGGCGGAGATAGGCGCATGAAGCTGGGACTGGAAAACCGACGCGCGCTGGTGCTGGGCGCCAGCAAGGGACTGGGGGCCGCCATTGCGGTCGCCCTTGCCAATGAAGGCGTCGAGGTCCACGGCGCCGCCCGCAGCGTTGATGCTGTCGCCGCGCTCAACGGGCAGGTCGACCCGCAAAACGGCGGCCCCATCCAGCCACACCACCTTGATC
>JAQGKH010000164.1 GCA_028290225.1 Devosia sp.
CTGTGTCAACCAATGTCGATCGATGCGGGAAATCTGCAATTTGGCGCGTATAAACAAGGAATTATAGCCGCGCAAGCCTCGTTTGATGTAGCGCAAGGCGGAAGAGGGCTGATCCACCCACGTGGCATGCATTGACTTGCTTTGCCCAACCAATATAGCTTAATTTCGTATTGGGCCCGAATTGCGCCACTAAGTGGGGCCTTGGGAGCTCATGTGGGAGGAGAAAAATGATTAGGTCTCTAGAAAAATTCAGAACTACGGCCGCCGCGCTCGCTTTCGGAGCCATTCTGGCGGCAGCACCATCAGCGGCATTGGCCGATCCGGTGCGCATCGCCTTCGGCGACATCGCTACGGTTGAATCTTTGCACCTGCTGATTGCTCTTGAGCGTGCCAAGGAAATGGGCCTCGAACTCGAGGTGACCTATCTCAAGTCCGAAGATATCGCGGCGCAGGCGGTGGTCGGTGGGCAGGCTGATATCGGTATCGGTGGTCCCTATGCCCTCATCCAAAAGGTCAATGCGCCAATTCGCATGTTCCTGCAGTTGAGCCAGCTCAGCTTTTTCCCAGTGGTAAACTCCGAGTTTTATCAAGACTGGGAAGATCTGGATGGTCAGGAGATTGCCGTCCATTCACGCGGTTCGGGGACCGAAGCCATCATGCGGCTCATGGCCGACCGTCATGGCATCAGCTACTCCAACATTTCCTACGTGCCCGGCGCGGAAGTGCGCACTGGCGCGCTGCTGCAGGGCAATGTGAAGGCGACCATCGTCGACTCCTCCGGCAAGCGCATTCTGGAGGATGAAGCTCCTGGCAAGTTCGTTTTCCTGCCAGTGGATGATGTCAGTGCCACCGACGAAGCCCTCTTTGCCAACACCGCCTTTCTGGAACGCGACCCGGAGGCCGTCGCCACGCTGATCGAAGCGATCTTGAGCACATGGCGCGAGATCGCAGCGGATCCGAAGTCGATCGTTGCCCTGCGTGAACAGTACAATCTCCTGCCCGACGCTACTCCAGAAATGGTGGCCGATATCGAGCCGTACTTCACCGAGGCTGTGGCCCTTGGCATGCCTCTCAATGGCGGCGGTGAGGAAGCGGCTCGCGACGACTTCCAGTTCTACACCATCTCTGGCGCGCTTGAGGGTGAAGCCGCTGAACTCAAGGTCGAGGATTTCTGGGAGTTCGGTCCGCTGAACACCGCGCTTGCCAAGCTCGGCACCAAGTAAGGCGAGGACGATGACCTCATCGGTTAAACTGGGTAACGCGACCGGGGCTCATGAAGCCCCGGTCAATGTCGGCCAGGCCCTCAGCAGGATGTTCGACTCCAAACCATTTCTTTGGACGATAGCGTCGCTTACCCTGCTGTTCGGGGCATGGGAAATTGCCGGCCTCATCCCGATCAGCATAGCCTTCCCCACCTTTTCCTCGACGCTCGTGGCCTTTGCGCAGATGGTCGTGGATGGGTCCATGGTCTACGCTTATTTCCTGACGCTGCAGCCCTTGCTGCTGGGCGTAGCAGTTTCCGCCGCGTTGGGGATTAGCCTTGGCATCTTCATGGGTTTGTCGCGAAAAGCCGAGTGGCTTATCGCTCCCGTGTTCATCGTCCTGCAGGCCGCCCCGATGGCCGCACTGGTGCCGTTGGTGACCTTTGTTTACGGCATCGGCCTTACCGCCAAAACCCTCGCCGTGATCATGCTGGCGCTGCCGGTAATCGTGCTGAACTCCTACAAGGCGGTTCGCCACGTCAACCCATCACTGGTCGACATGTGCCGCTCGTTCCAGGGCACCCGACTGCAGCAGATCGTCAAGATCATTATTCCGGACGCGTCGCCGGTGATGTTTGCAGGGCTTCGGCTTGGCATCGCAGCGGGCTTTATCGGGGTAATGCTGGCAGAGCTGCTGATCACCCCTACCGGGGTGGGCGACCTGATCACCTATCACCGTTCCGTGGCGAACTACGCGCATATGTATGCCGCAGTCGCCTCCATTATCGTGGTGTCCACCGTGAGCCTCGCCGGCCTGCAGTCTTTCGAGGCCCGGTTCCTGCGTCCTGAAAAAAGGAAGAGATAACATGCAGTTATCTGCTATTCCCGCCGTCCAGCCCAGTGCCCCCGTCACCAGCAATGATCCTGTCGTTCAGGTTCGCAGCATCTGCAAGACCTATGGCGATATCGAGGCGCTGCGCAATATCGACCTCGAATTCTCACGCGGCAAGTTGACGACCTTGCTGGGCCCCTCAGGTTGCGGCAAGACGACGCTGCTCAAGATCATAGCGGGCCTGGTGCCGGCAAACTCGGGCGAAATCCGCGTCAACGGCCGCGCTGTGACCGGTCCCGGGCCCGAGCGCGCCTTTGTGTTCCAGGATTTCGCCTTGATGCCTTGGGCGACCGTCATGCGCAACGTGGCTTTCGGCCTCGAACTGCGTGGTGTCAACGCCGCCGAGCGCAAACGCGTCGCGACCCGCTATATCGAAGAGGTTGGCCTGGCGGGGTTTGAGGAGAAGTACCCGCACGAGTTGTCGGGCGGCATGCGTCAGCGTGTCGGCATTGCCCGAGCCTTTGCGGTGAATGCCGATGTTCTCCTGCTTGATGAGCCGTTTTCGGCAGTGGACGAGCAGAACCGCCGCAAGTTCCAGGAAGACTTGTTGCGCCTCGTCGATCTGGAGAAAAAGACCTTCATCTTCGTCACCCACTCGATCGAGGAAGCGGTCTATGTGTCGGACCGGATCGTGCTGCTGTCGCCCCGCCCGGGCCGGATTTCGCAGGTGATTGATCCCAAGATCGACCGCAGCGCCTCGCCAGACGACATCCGCCGCGACCCCGGCTACCTGGATACCGTCGAGGAGATCTGGGACGGCCTGCGGCATTACGTGGATTGAGGGCGGGTCATGAATATCTTCGGCTATAGAATTCCGATGATGGCATCGCTGCTCGTCTGGGCGGTGCTTTGGGAGATCGTGGGTCGGCTTGACCTGATCTTCCTGATCCCGCCGATGACGTCGATCATCGAAACCGGTGTGCACCTGGTGCAAACCAGTTCCTGGCAGAAGGCATCGATCATCACGCTCCGCAGCTTTGGCATCGGCATGAGCCTGGCGATCGGCGTCGGTGTGCCGCTCGGCATCCTGATGGGGCGCTTCAAAGCCGTCGACAACATCATGGGCCTTTGGGTCAATATGTTCGTCAGCGCTCCGCTCTCGGCACTCGTGCCGGTACTGATGATATTGTTCGGCCTGGGGGAAACGACTGTTGTCGTGACGGTATTCCTCTTCGCCGTCTGGATCATCGTTCTCGACGCCAGGGCCGGCGTCATGCAGGTGCCTACCTCCCTGCTTGAGATGGGCCGCAGCTATGGTGCGAATGGTTGGGTGCTCTTTACCAAGATCATTCTGCTTTCTGCCTTGCCGGAAATCCTGGCAGGTATCCGGATCGGCCTCATCCGTGGCGTCAAGGGGGTGGTCATCGGCCAGATCCTGGTATCGATCATCGGGTATGGCGAACTGTTCGAGCTGTTTTCGCGCAGCTTTGAAATGGAAAGCTTCTGGGCTCTCACCCTGATCCTGTTCGTGGTGGCAATGCTGTTGTCCGCCTTTGTTGAAACCTTCGAAAAACGTATCGAATACTACGCTGGAGCCAGATAATGAACGTGCATGCCACCCAGACAAACTTCGTGTTTACGCCGCAGCCGACGCCCACGCTGCCTGTTGCAGGCAGTGATGCCCTATTTCCGGTTCACCGCATCTACTGCGTCGGCCGGAACTTCGCCGAGCACGCAGTTGAGATGGGCCATGATCCCGACCGCGAGCCGCCTTTCTTCTTCCAGAAGAACCCGGACACGCTGCTGCTGTCGGGCGAAGAGTTTCCTTACCCTTCGCAAACCAGTGACGTGCACCACGAGATCGAACTGGTTGTCGCTCTGCACAAGGGCGGCACGAACATCCCACTGGACAGCGCGATGGACCACGTGTTCGGTTACGCCGTTGGCCTGGACATGACCAGGCGCGACCTGCAGGGCGAGGCTAAAAAGGCTGGGCGTCCGTGGGAAACCGGCAAGTCGTTCGAATGGTCCGCCCCCTGCACACCCTTGGTACCCGCATCCCAGATCGGGCATCCGAACTCGGGCGCGATCTGGTGCAAGGTCAATGGCGAGCAGCGCCAGAGTGGCGATCTCAACCAGATGATCTGGAAAGTGCAGGAGATGATCTCCTACCTGTCTGGTCTATTTGAACTGAAGGCCGGCGACCTGATCTATGCAGGCACCCCAGCCGGCGTGGGTGCAGTCGTGCGCGGTGACGAGATCCATGGCGGCGTTGATGGCGTGGGCGAGATCCGGGTCCGGGTCGCCTGATCAAACTATTGGCGCGATGGGCAGCCATCGCGCCAATGTCGAATGGCGGAGCGCCGTCAAGGCGTAGCTTTCAACTTCAGCATGAAGCTGTTGCCTCGGAACACGCTATCTTTGATCGAAGCCTTGGTCCCAGCCAGCGGCACTCGATGACCATTTTGCAGCGCCGCTTGAAACGAGCGGAAGTTCATTTGCGAGTACATGATTAGATGTCCCTGAGCGGCAGACTGAAACGAATAGGGCTAGACTCCTACATCTTGCTGCTGATCGCTACCGTGGTGCTCGCTACGGTCATTCCAGCATCTGGAATCGGCGCAGTCATTGTTTCGCAAGTAGCGTTCTATGCTGTCGCCCTGCTGTTTTTTCTATACGGAGCCAAGCTCAATACGTCTGCCGTGGTCGCAGGAATTGCCAATTGGCGGCTGCAACTACTCGTATTCGGCACAACCTATATTGTATTCCCAATTGTCGGCGTGGCGCTCGCAGGCATGCTCTCACCCTGGCTCGAACCAAACATCGCCTTGGGATTGTTGTTTCTGGCCGTTCTGCCGTCCACGGTACAGTCCTCCATCGCGTTCACGTCAATGGCACAGGGGAACGTGCCAGCGGCGGTATGCGCCGCTTCGCTCTCAAATCTGCTTGGCGTATTGTTGACCCCTGCTCTTGCCGCCGTGCTTTTCCATACCAGCGGGGTCGGTCTGAACGCCAATGCGGTGGTCAGTATTGGAATTCAGATCTTGCTGCCATTTGCTCTTGGCCAAATTGCGAGACCATGGGTTGGCGAGTGGATTGGCAGACACAAGGGTGTGTCCCTTTTCGTCGACCGAGGATCTATTCTGCTTATCGTTTATTCGGCGTTCAGCGCTGGGGTAGTGGCCGGCATTTGGCAAAGGGTTGATATTACCACCCTGACGATAATGGTCATGGCGGACATCGTGCTGCTGGCCATCATTATGGCTTTTGGCTGGTTTGCGGGCAAAAGCATGGGCCTCCCCCGTGAGGATCGGATGGTCATGCTGTTCTGCGGGTCAACAAAAAGCCTCGCCAGTGGGATTCCGATCGCGAACATTTTGTTTGTGGGCCAGCCCATCGGCCTCATCGTCCTGCCGCTCATGCTTTTTCACCAGATACAGCTTTTCGTTTGTGCCATCATCGCGCAGCGCCAAGCCTACCGCTTGAGCCAAACCCTCCAAGTCGCCTGATTTGCCGCTCCTTGAACGTTCTGCAGGAGACATGGGGTGTGCGTGCAGCCTTTGCCCACAATACGAGTGGCAGTTTTTAGGACTGCGATAACCAGTCCGATCGCCGAAGCCGTGGCCACGATCCGGTTTGATGGGAGACGCAAAAAGCGAGCCTGTCATCGTGGGGGAGGCGGCACTGAGTGCCCCACATCGTTAATACTTGATCAACGTCGCGTCGCCGTATTTAACCCAACACACCGCAATCGCTAAACAGGATTAGGTCTTACATGACTAACTTGGATATTGTCCCTGATATCATCTACACCAAGGTAGATGAGGCGCCCCAGATTGCTTCGGCGTCGCTGCTGCCGATCATACGCCGCTTCGCCGCCGAGGCAGGCGTTTCGGTGGGCACCAGGGACATTTCGCTCGCCGGCCGCATCATCGCGGCTTTTCCCGAGAACCTGACTGAGGCACAGCGCCAGGCTGATGATCTTGCCGAATTGGGTGAACTGGTAAAATCGCCAGTGGCCAACGTGATCAAGCTGCCCAACATCTCGGCTTCCTTGCCCCAGCTGCTCGGAGCTTTGAAGGAGCTGCAGTCGCAAGGCTATGACCTGCCGGACTATCCCGAGGAGCCCGGCACGCCGCTGGAACATGAGGTTCGCAAGCGGTTCGACGCGATCAAGGGGTCGGCAGTGAACCCGGTCCTGCGCGAAGGCAATTCCGACCGGCGCGCGGCGCTTGCGGTCAAGAATTATGCCAAGGCCAATCCGCATTCGATGGGCACCTGGACGCAAGACAGCAAGACCTATGTCTCGACCATGAGCGGTGGCGATTTCCGGGCCAACGAGAAGTCGATCACCCTCAGTTCTGACCAGGCAGGGCCCGCGCGGATCGAGCTGACAGGCCGCGACGGTTCGGTTGCTGTCCTTAAAGAAGGGCTGAATTACCCTGCAGGCACAGTGGTGGACGCGTCCTTCATGTCAGCCAAGGCGCTGAGCGCGTTCCTCGCAGAACAGATCGACGGGTCCAAGCGCGATGGCGTCCTGTTCTCGCTGCACTTGAAGGCGACGATGATGAAGGTCTCCGACCCGATCATCTTTGGCCATGCAGTGGAAGAATTTCTCAAGCCGGTGTTCGAAAAGCACGGTGCAGTTCTGCGCGCGGCTGGGGTCGATCCAAGCTCGGGCCTTGGCGCTTTGCTGGAGAGAGTGGCGCTGATGCCCGAGCGAGAGGCCATCCAAGCGGACATCGAAGTCGTAATGGCGGACCGCCCAGCGATGTATATGGTCAATTCGGAGAAGGGCATAACCAATCTGCATGTGCCCTCGGACGTGATTATCGACGCATCCTTGCCGGCCTTGATCCGAGCCGGCGGCAAAGGCTGGGGTCCGGATGGGCAGGCCGCCGACACCAACTGCGTTATCCCGGACAGCTCCTACGCCGCCGTTTATCGTGAGGCCATCAGCTATTTCAAGCAGACCGGCGCGCTTGACCCAGCCACAGCCGGGTCGGTTCAAAACGTCGGCCTGATGGCGCAAAAGGCCGAGGAGTACGGCTCCCATCCGACAACGTTCAAGATCCCGGTGGACGGCACTGTCCGGTTGATTGCAGCCAATGGTGAAGTGCTGCACCAGCACGAGGTGGAAACCGGCGATATCTGGCGCGCTGCATCGACCCGCCAGGCTGCTATCGAGGACTGGGTCAAGCTTGGCATCGCGCGCCAGAAGGCAGAAGGCTGCGGCGCTATTTTTTGGCTGGACGAAACTCGGCCGCACGATGCGCAGATCATCAACTACGTCAAGCCGATGCTGGCTGCTGCAGGGGTGGCCGACAAGTTTCAGATCCTGGCCCCTGGTGAAGCCACAAAGCTGTCTTTCGAAACGATCCGGCGTGGCGAGAACACCATTTCAATCACCGGCAACGTGCTGCGCGACTATCTGACGGATCTGTTCCCAATTCTTGAACTGGGAACTTCGGCGAAAATGCTCTCCATCGTGAAGCTGATGAATGGCGGTGCCATGTTTGAAACCGGTGCAGGAGGTTCCGCCCCCAAGCATGTGCAGCAACTGGCTGAGGAAAACCACTTGCGGTGGGATTCCCTGGGAGAGTTCTGTGCCCTTGGTGAGAGCCTCAAGTTCCTCAACGAACTCAAGGGCAATGCCAAGGCAAAAGTCCTCGGCGACGCCGTTGACGTGGCGACGCAGGGTGTCCTCGACAATGATAAGTCGCCCCGATCGAGGGTCGGCCAGACCGATACACGCGACAGTCACTTCTACTTTGCCTGGTACTGGGCTCAGGCGGTGGCGGCGCAAACGGCCGATCTCGAGCTGGCCAAACGCTTTGCGCCGCTAGCAGCTGCACTGGCCGAGAATGAAGCAACCATCGTTGCTGAGTTGGCGGCAAGCCAGGGAACACCGGCCGATCTGGGAGGCTACTACCACACCGATCCGTCAAAAACGGATACAGTGATGCGGCCATCTGCCACCTTCGCGCGGATTATAGGGTAAGCCATCAATCGCCAGGCGCGGCCCTACCAGGGTCGCGCCGAAGAGTCGTGTTCGGATCGGCTAAAGTGCAAGGAAGTTGATCCGTGTTTTCACTCAAGTGACGGCGAAAAACCGCCGAACAGGCGCTTTGGCGATTGGGTTCATCGCGTTCGCCCCCTCAGTTCCAGGTGGCGCAAAGACCATTCTGATCAACACAATTGCGACCAAGCCCTTGGCGTTCATGTCGCCAGGTGAGGAGCGTGACAGTCCTTTGGCAGAACAGTTATCACTAACGCGATGACACCCGGCAAGGCAGTCATCAACTGATGACCGACGCTGTGCCGACTGGGCGCCGAACGGGTAATTGCAGAGGCGTAGCGTGAGCACGCTAAAAGTACAGTGCCCAATCCCCAATCAGCGCCGCAACCGAAATGCCTGCTGTTCCGCAGGAGCCACTCTGCCAAGGGTTCTGCGAAAATCAACCGGTCCAGTAAGGCTCAACCAAAACAACATCAGCCAGCGCTGAATGTGGGTAAATCGGGCAAGGAGCAGTGATGCTTGAAAGCTCGTTGCGTCACGGGGACTTAAAGGAATGTAGTGGCGGAGAGGGAGGGATTCGAACCCCCGATAGAGTTGCCCCTATGCCGCATTTCGAGTGCGGTGCATTCAACCACTCTGCCACCTCTCCGCGAGGTTTGTTCGGTACGCCAAGGGCGTGCCCGGTCGACGGGGCGGCTTATGCCATAGCCGGCGAACGGCTGCAACAGGTGTTGTGCAGCTGGGCGAGACGGACGATCATGGTTCCGTGGTGCGGTTCCCACCCATGCGCTCACGTTCGCGTGGGACGCGAACAAAACCGACCCGGGTACGTTGAGGCTCGGAACAAGAAACGAGGAGAAGGCGAATGGCGAAGCGGCGTGATGTAATAGCGGGAATGGCGGCCTTGCCGCTGGTCGCGTGGGCCGCAGGCGCAGTGTCGCCAGCCTTCGCGCAAGAGGCCGAATCTGGCCTCGATGGCGACCGGCTGGCCACTTCGGAGGGGGATGTGATCATCCATCCGGTCAACCATGCCAGCCTGCTGCTGGGCTTTCGCGACCAGGTGATCTATGTGGATCCGGTCGGCGGCGCCGAGCTTTATGCCGAGCTGCCCGCTCCGACCGCCATTCTGATCACCCATGGGCATGGCGACCATTTCGATGTGCCAACGCTGGAGGCTATCGCCACGGGCGGCATCCCGATCCTGACCACCCAGGAAGTGTTCGACAAGCTGCCCGAAGCGCTCAAGGCCAATGCCACCGCGCTCGCCAATGGCGATGAGGGCTCGCTCAATGCCCTGCCGGTGGCGGCCATTCCGGCCTACAACACCACGCCCGATCGGCTGCAATACCATCCGCAGGGTGTCGGCAATGGCTATCTGCTCAAGTTTGGCGATGCCATTGTTTATGTCGCGGGCGATACCGAGCCCACGCCCGAAATGCTGGCGCTCGAAAACATCGCGATCGCCTTCCTGCCAATGAACCTGCCCTATACCATGACGGTGGAGCAGGCAGCCGAGGCGGTGAACAGCTTCAAGCCGGGCATTGTTTATCCGTACCATTACGGCGACAGCGATCTGGATGCTTTTGAGGCGGCCGTGGGTGAGGGGGTGGAGGTGCGGCGCGCCAACTGGTACCCCAACGGGGCCTGAGCGGCCGGGAAGCCTTGACTCGGGGTGCGTTTGCCCTGATAAGCACAACCCGATGCGCGCCGGTTCAAGCCGGTGCGCTGCTTTGGTTTGAAAACGCTGCTTGAGGCTCCCTCGCCGGTTTGATCGCCGGCGGATCGAAGACCGCGACACCGGGTTTATCGCCCAGGGGAATTGTCGTGGCGCCGCAAAGCGCGACAACAGGGACCGGGATGTTTGACGCAACCGGTTGATGCATGACGTTCGCAGTGATCAAGACCGGTGGCAAGCAGTACAAGGTTGCCGCCAATGACATTCTCAAGATCGAGAAGCTCGATGCCGAAGCCGGCTCCATCGTCACCTTCGACCAGGTGCTGATGGTGGATGGCGAAGTTGGCGCGCCGCTGGTGGAAGGCGCGATCGTCGCCGCCGAACTGCTGGAAACGCGCAAGCAGAAGACGGTCATCATCTTCAAGAAGAACCGTCGCCACAATTATCGTCGCCGCAATGGCCATCGCCAGCTGCTTTCGACCGTGCGCATCACCGAAATCCTGACCGGTGGCGCCCAGCCGAACCTGACGGCGCCGGCCCGCGTTGAGGCGGCAACCCCCAGCGTGAGCGAAGCGGCATCCGCCGAGCAGAACCAGGCGGGCATTCCGGCCGTCGAGACCTTCGAGGCCGAGGCCGCTGCGCCCGCCAAGAAGAACTCGCGCAAGGCAGCCGCGCCCGCTGAAGGCGCTGCCGCCGAAGGCGAAACCGCAAAGCCGGCCCGCAAGGCCGCGGCCAAGAAGGCCGCTCCCCAGGCCGATCAGGAATAAGGACCAAGCACCATGGCACATAAAAAAGCAGGCGGCTCGTCCCGCAACGGTCGCGATACCGCCGGACGCCGCCTTGGCGTCAAGAAGTTCGGCGGCGAAGAAGTGATCGCCGGCAACATCATCATCCGCCAGCGCGGCACCAAGTGGCACCCCGGCACGGGCGTTGGCCTGGGCAAGGATCACACGATCTATGCGCTGGTTGACGGCAAGGTTGCGTTCCGGACCCGCGCCAAGTCGCAGGTCTTCGTGTCGGTCGAGCCGGCGCTGGCTGCCGAGTAGTCCGGCCGTTTGCATGCAAGCTGCCGGTGGTCCGATCCCGCCGGCGCTGCGTTGCAGCTTATCAGAGGGGAACCGGTCCGCCGGTTCCCCTTTTTTGCTTGTTCAAGCTGTATTCTTGATGACCCAGTTGCGCCGCCCAACTTCTGAGCAAACCCGCACCGCGCGCTTCTCGCTGCGGCGGCGGGCGGCTGGACATCGCCTCGGGGCGGCTCGACGCCCGGGGGGCAGCGCGCCATGAGTTTGATGCTGCAAACTCCTCGTTTCCGGTTGCGCCAACCGCTTCCCGGCGATGCCGAGCCCATCGCGCGCTATCTCAATGATTTTGATGTGGCGGGCAATCTGGCGCGGGTGCCCTATCCATACCATATCGGGGATGCCAAGGCCTGGCTGCGGACCCGGCGACCCGGGCTGCCGCTGACCGAAACTAATTTCTCCATCGAGCTTCCCGGCCATGGCCTGGTGGGGCATGTGGGCTTTCACCTCGGCCCCAAGGGCCCCATCATCGGCTATTGGCTGGGCAAGCCGTTCTGGGGGCAGGGGATCATGAGCGAAGCGGTGCGGGCGAGCCTTGACTGGTTCTTTCCCGCGACCAATACGGCGGTGGTGTATTCGGGCGTGTTTCATTTCAACGCCGCCTCGCTCGCCATTCAACACAAGCTCGGCTTTACCGAAATCGGGCGCTCGCGCCTCCTCTGCCTTGCGCGCAACGCCGAGGTGGAGCATATCGACACTCAACTGACGCAGGGCGTCTGGAAGGCGCACAAGCCATGAAATTTCTCGATCAAGCCAAGGTTTTTGTTCGTTCAGGTGACGGTGGCGCCGGCGCCGTGTCGTTTCTGCGCGAGAAGTTCGTCGAGTTCGGCGGCCCCAATGGGGGCAATGGCGGGCGCGGCGGCGATGTGATCATCGAATGCGTCGATGGGCTCAACACCCTCATCGATTATCGCTATCAGCAGCATTTCAAGGCCAAGACCGGCACCCACGGCATGGGCAAGCAGCGCACCGGCGCCGATGGCGAGGACACCATCCTGCGCGTTCCCGTGGGCACGCAGATCTTTGAGGACGACAACGAGACCCTGATCGCTGATATGACCGAGGTCGGCCAGCGCGTCGTGCTGCTGTCGGGCGGCAATGGCGGGTTCGGTAATGCCCATTTCAAGACGTCGTCCAACCAGGCGCCGCGCCATGCCAATCCCGGGCAGGTCGGCACCGAAAAATGGATCTGGCTGCGGTTGAAGCTGATCGCCGATGCCGGGCTTGTCGGCCTGCCCAATGCCGGCAAGTCGACCTTTCTTGCCGCCGTATCGGCCGCCAAGCCCAAGATTGCCGATTATCCGTTCACGACGCTGCATCCCAACCTGGGTGTGGTGTCGATCGGCGAGCGCGACTTCGTGCTGGCCGATATTCCCGGGCTGATCGAAGGAGCGAGCGAAGGGGCGGGGATCGGCGACCGGTTCCTGGGGCATATCGAGCGCTGCGGCGTGCTCATCCATCTGGTCGATGGCACGCAGGACGACATCAAGGCCGCCTATCAGACCATTCGCGGCGAACTGGCTGCCTATGACGAGATGCTGGGGGAAAAGCCTGAAATCGTTGTGCTTAACAAGGTTGATGCGATCGAGCCTGACGATCTCAAGGAAAAGGTCAAGCTGCTGAAAAAGCTGAGCAAGGCCGAAGTGCTCCAGGTATCGGGCGTCACCGGGCAGGGGGTCGACCAGGTGCTTTATCGCATCATTGGCGTGCTGGACGCGGAAAAGGCCGCCAAGGCGGAAGCGGCACGCCGCAAGGAGGAACCCAATTGGGCGCCTTGAAATGACGGTGCTTGGCTGCTCCTTCGTGGTCCGAGGCTTGTTCCACCCCCAGCTCACCATGACGGTGCTGGGGCTTGGAGCCGGTCTCGGTTGCCCTCATGGTGAGGTGCGAGCTACTCGGCGAGCCTCGACCCAGGAGGGCCTGGCACCATGAACGCCCTTGCCCCTTATAAACGCCTGACCATCAAGATCGGCTCGGCCTTGCTGGTTGACCGCTCTGGCTTGCGCTCGGCATGGCTGGCGGACCTGGCGGCTGATATTGCCGAGCTTCAGGCCAAGGGCGCGGAAATCGTCATCGTGTCCTCGGGCGCCATTGCCCTGGGCCGGGGCTTGCTCGGCCTGCAGGCACCGGTTCTGACGCTGGAGCAGTCGCAAGCGGCTGCGAGCGCCGGCCAGATCGCCCTGTCGCAAGCCTGGGCCGAGGCGCTGGGGCGCCATGGCATTGTCACCGGGCAGATCCTGATCACCCCCAACATCACCGAAGAGCGGCGCTACTACCTCAATGCCCGCACCACGATTGCGACGCTGCTGAGCCTTGGCGCAGTGCCGATCATCAACGAGAACGACAGCGTCGCCACCGCCGAAATCCGCTATGGCGACAATGACCGGCTGTCGGCGCGCGTCGCCACCATGATCGAGGCGGAGTGCCTGGTGCTGCTGAGCGATGTGGACGGGCTGTACTCCGCGCCACCGGCCAAGGATCCCGGCGCCACCCATTTGCCGGTGGTGCCCAGCATTACGCCTGCCATCGAAGCCATGGCCGGTGGCGCGGCAAGCCACCTGTCGCGTGGCGGCATGACCACCAAGGTCGAGGCGGGCAAGATCGCAACGCTGGCCGGCACCGCCATGATCATCGCCAAGGGCACCGAGCCGCACCCCTTGCGGGCGCTGGCCGAGGGCGGGCGCCATACGCTGTTCCAGCCGGTGCAGAGCCGGGCCCAGGCGCGCAAGCGCTGGATCATGGGCACGCTCCAGGTTGCCGGCACGCTGCAGGTCGATGCGGGCGCCGCTCGGGCGCTGCGCACCGGCAAATCGCTGCTGCCTATCGGCGTCATCCAGGTGTTCGGCGCTTTTGAGCGCGGCGATGCCATTGCGGTGACCGGTCCGGATGGCGCCGAGATCGCCCGGGGCCTGGTGGGGCTCGACAGCGACGAAGCGCGCCTTGTCATGGGCAAGCGCAGCGATACCGTCGTGGAATTGCTGGGTGCGGGCAACCGCGCCGAGCTGGTGCATAGGGACAATCTGGTGCTGGTGGGCGCCAAGGAGGAGGCCGACCATGAGCTTAGCTGAAGTGCAAAGCGATACTGCCGCGGTGATGGCCGGCCTCGGCCAAAAGGCCCGCGCCGCCGCCCGGGTGCTGGCCAGCGCCACGCCCGAGCAAAAGCGCACGGCGCTCCTGACCGCGGCCGGCGCCATCAACGCGCACCGCGCCAAGATCCTCAAGGCCAATGCGCGCGACATGGAGGCCGCCCGGACCAAGGGCATCTCCAAGGCCTTTCTCGACCGGCTGCTGCTGACCGACCAGCGGATCGATGCCATGATCGAGGCCGTGCGCGTCATTGCCGAGCTGCCTGACCCCGTAGGCACCACCATTGCCGAATGGGATCGCCCCAATGGGCTTCATATCCAGCGCGTGCGCACGCCGCTTGGCGTCATCGGCGTGATCTTTGAATCGCGCCCCAATGTCACCGCCGATGCCGGGGCGCTCTGCCTCAAATCGGGCAATGCGGTGATCCTGCGCGGCGGCTCGGACAGTTTTTATTCCTCGCAGGCCATCGTGGACTGCCTGCTCGATGGCCTTCATCTCGCCGGCCTGCCGGTGGATGCCATCCAGCTGGTGCCCACCACCGACCGCGCCGCCGTGGGCGAGATGCTGGCCGGGCTCGATGGCAATATCGATGTGATCGTGCCCCGGGGCGGCAAGACCCTGGTGGCGCGGGTGCAGGCGGAAGCGCGGGTGCCGGTGTTTGCCCATCTCGAGGGCCTCGTGCATGTGTATATCGACCGTTCGGCCGATCTGGCCAAGGCTGTCGCCGTTACCCTCAATGCCAAGATGCGCCGCACCGGCATATGCGGGGCGGCCGAAACGCTGCTGATCCACCGCGACGTGGTCGACACGCATCTGCGCCCGATCATCGCGGCGCTGGCTGAAGCGGGCTGCGAAATTCGTGGCGACGAGACAGTCCTTTCGATGATCCCCCAGGCCAGCCCCGCCAGCGAAACCGATTGGCGCACCGAATACGAGGATGCGATCATCTCGGTTAAGGTCGTCGACAGCGTCGAGGCGGCCATCGCCCATATCGAGCACTATTCCAGCCACCACACCGAAGCTGTTATCGCCGAGGACCCGGCGGCGGTGGAGCTGTTCTTCAACAGCATCGACTCCGCCATCCTCATGCACAACGCCTCGACCCAGTTCGCCGATGGCGGCGAGTTCGGCTTTGGCGGCGAGATCGGCATCGCTACCGGCAAGATGCATGCGCGCGGCCCCGTGGGCGTCGAACAGTTGACGAGCTTCCAATACCGCGTGCGCGGCAATGGCCAGATCAGGCCGTGAACAGATCAGGGGGCCTGGTGTTCCCCTCCCCCTTGAGGGGAGGGGTTAGGGGTGGCGGTTCGGGCGGCTATGCCTGTCTTTGCGGAACCGACGGAACCCCCACCCTGGCCCCCCCCTCAAGGGGGAGGGGACGCATGCCGACACTTCTGGGCCAGAATTGACCCTGCGCCCGCCACTCAGCATTCCTGGCATCACCGAGATTCCGCCGTCCGCCCGGGGCATGCGGATCGGCCTGTTTGGTGGCAGTTTCAATCCGGTTCATGCGGGCCACCGCCTCGTCGCCGACCAGATGCTCACCCGCCTCCGGCTTGATGTGCTCTGGGTGCTGGTCACGCCCGGCAACCCTCTCAAGAGCCATGCCGAGCTGGCCCCACTGCCCGAGCGGGTGGAAGCGGCGCGCCAAATTCTCGCCCATCCGCGCATCCGCGTCACCGGGTTCGAGACCGCGCTCGGCTTTGCGTATTCCTGGCAGACCGTGCGCTTTCTAGCTCGAACCCTGCCGGATCGGCATTTTGTCTGGATCATGGGCGCCGACAATCTGGCGCAATTTCACCGGTGGGAGCGCTGGACCGAAATCGCTGCGACCATGCCGATTGCGGTTTATGTACGCCCCGGTGCCCAGCGCCTGGCTCCGACCTCGCGCGCCGCGATGGCGCTGGAGCGGTTCCGGATCGATGAACGGGCCGCGGGCACGCTGGCCCTTCGCCGGGCGCCCGCCTGGGTTTACCTGCACGGCAAGCAATCCCCGCTGTCGTCCTCGCTGCTGCGGGCGCATCGTCACGAATCGGCAAAATAACTGCGCTACCTTGCACCCGAGCCCGCAAGAGCGCATATTACCCCAGTGTGATGTTAATCACCGGAAACAGGAACGATTGCTTGCCGTTTGCAAAGACGCGTGCACATTCCGATCAACAACCAAGGATGCTGACCCAACGCATGACCCATGCCCTGCGAGCATGGGCGGAAGGCCATTGCTGATGGCCACACTGCCCAACCCGTCTTTTTCTTCGTCCGATACCACGCCGCCAACCGCGCCAACGCGCCCGTTGATCGAGGTGGTGCTGGATTGCCTTGACGATGCCAAGGCGGAGGAAACCATTGCCGTCGATATCACCGGCAAGTCATCCCTGGCCGATCACATGGTGGTCACCTCGGGCCGTTCGCAGCGCCATGTGGGCGCCGTGGCCGACCAGTTGGTCACCGCGCTGCGCGATGCCGGCTATGGCAAGCCGCGCATCGAAGGCCTCCCCCATTGCGATTGGGTGCTGGTGGATGCGGGGGATGTGATCGTCCACATTTTCCGCCCCGAAGTGCGCGAGTTCTACAACATCGAAAAGATGTGGCAGGCCGATTTCGCGGCCGACGCCCACTAAGCCAGCCTTGCACTGCTGGCCCGGCTCGGTGTGCCGGGCCGGGTTTAGCGCAGCATCGGCCAAAGGCTGAGCACCAGCAGGGCTGCCATGGTCCAGTTGAACATGCGCAGCCTGGCGGGCACGGCCAGCCAATTGCGCAACACCGTGCCCAATCCGGCCCAGCTCGACACGCAGGGCAGGTTTACCACGCCGAACGCTGCGGCCACGATCAGCATGGTCAGGCTGTAATGATCCGGATCGGGATAGGCCGACATGGCCGATACCGCCATCACCCAGGCCTTGGGATTGACCCATTGAAAGGCGGCGGCGGCCCAGAAACCCATGGGACGGGCGCTGCCATCGCCCTTGGCTTCCAGGGGGCCGCTGCGCGCAATGCCGTAGGCCAGGTAAAGCAGGTACACGCCACCCGCGATCTTGATGGCGCCAAACGCCCAGGGCAGGGCCGCGAGCACCGCCCCCAGACCCGCGCCGACCCCCAGCAGCAGCGCCACGAAGCCCGCGCCGATGCCCAGCATATGGGGCACTGTGCGCCGGAAGCCGAAGTTGACGCCCGATGAGAGCAGCATCAGATTGTTGGGCCCGGGCGTGATCGAGGTCACAAAGGCGAAGGCCAGCAGGGTCAAGAACACTTCAATGGACACGCTTATGCCTCCGCTCGCTCGCATCCCCGCCCCCCTATTCCCCCCACGCCGGCTTGTCGAGTTCTTCCCATGCGCGTGAGCATCGGCGCCGTCGGGCGGATGAAGGCGGGCCCCGAACGCGAAATGGTCAGTCGTTACTTGGACCGGGCGGTGGGGAGCGGCAAGCCCCTGGCGCTGACCGGGTTCGAGGTGATCGAGCTACCCGAATCGCGCGCTTCGGCGGCCGCCGGGCGCAAGGCGGAAGAAGCCAGGGCCCTGCGCGCCGCCTTGCCCCCCGGGATCGTGGTGGCGCTGGACGAACGGGGCAAATCCATCGGTTCGGAAGCTTTTGCCGCCCAGATCGGGCGCTGGCGCGATGAAGGGCGGCCGGCTCTGAGCTTTGTCGTGGGTGGCGCCGACGGGCTGGACCCCGATTTCGTTAAGGGGGCCGATCTCGTGCTGAGCTTTTCGCCGCTGACCTGGCCCCATCAACTCGTCCGGATCATGCTGGCCGAACAATTATATCGCGTCACCACGATTCTTTCGGGCCACCCCTATCACCGTGGCGACTGAGGCGCCGTCCCGGCGCCAAATCCTTAAGCAGAGTTAACCCTCACTTTTGGCGGGGCTTGCTATGGTGCCCCCAAGTGATTCGCCCGGCGGGCAGCGAGGCTAGGAGAGGCGATGTCGGTACGATCCGGCGCGAGATGGGGTGTGGTGCTGGCGAGCTTTGCCCTGGTGCTGGCGCCCGCCTCGACCCTGCTCGCCCAAACCGCAGCGCCGCCGGCCGAACTGGCGCCCCCCCTTGCGGCTCCGGCTGAAGCGCCACCGGCCGAGCCGGCGCCGGCCGCCCCAACCGCACCCGGTGTGCCTGACCCGACCGTCGCGCCGCCCCCGCTCGGCGCCGATCCGGCAGCGATGCCGCCGCCCGAAGCCCCACCCGCTCCCGCACCCGATCCGGCGACCACCCAGGCCGAACTCGCCAAGCTCGAAGCTTCCATCACCATGAGCAAGGAGCGCGCCGATGAGCTGCGCGCCGAAATCGCTGCCATGCAGGGGGACCGCACCCAGCAGAACGCGGCGCTGATCGCTGCCGCCCAGCGCGTCAAGCTGGCCGAAATCGAGATCACCGACATCGAGGATCGCCTGTCGGGCTTGATCGTGCAGGAACTGGAAGTGCGCGGCCGGCTCGACGGGGCTGATGCCGAGATCGCCAATGTGCTGGCGGCGCTGGAGCGCATCTCGCTCAATCCGCCGCCGGCGCTGATCGTTGATCCGGCCGATGCGCTGGGCTCGGCACGCTCGGCCATCCTGATTGCTGCCATCGTGCCTCAATTGCGGGCCAAGGCCGATGCCGTTACCGCCGATCTGCAGCATTTGTCGCAAATCAAGGCGGCAGCACAGGCCGAAGAAGCAACCCTGCGCGCCAATTATGCAGTGCTGGAAGAAGAGCAGCTGCGGATCGCCACCCTGATTGCGGCGCGCAGCCAAGGCATTGCCGCGGTGTCAGCTGATCTGGAAGCCGAGGAGCAGGAAGCCATGGCGCTGGCGACGCGCGCCACCACACTGCGCGAGCTGATCGATCAACTAACCGCCCGGATCGAGGCGGGACCAACCCCGCTGGTGCCCGCCGAGGGCGAAGCGGTGCCGCTGACGCCTGAAGCGATCCGAACGGCGCTGGCCAATACGGCCCGCACGGAGCCGGCGGTGCCCTTTGCCAGCGCCAAGGGCTTCCTCACCTTGCCCGCCAATGGGGTCAAGGTAGTGGAGTTCGGCGCCGGCGACGGCTTTGGCGGGATTTCCCAGGGCGTGTCGCTCATGACCCGGGCCGAAGCGCAGGTGGTGGCGCCCGCCGATGGCTGGGTGCTCTATACCGGGCCCTACCTCAATTACGGCCAAATCGTCATCCTCAATAGCGGGGGGAACTACACGGTCCTGCTTGCCGGGCTCGAACAGGTCAGCGTGGCTATCGGGCAGTTCGTGCTGATGGGCGAGCCGGTGGGGACGATGGGATCACGCACAATTGGCCGTACGGTGACCACGAGCGCTGGCAACGACCAGCCGACCCTTTATATTGAATTGCGACAGAACAACGAGCCTCTTGACCCCACCGGCTGGTGGGCAAACCCGACACAAAGTGGATAAAACCCCCATGCGCCTTTCGACCTATCGCGCCGCTGCCCTGACGCTGGCGTTGTTGCTGCCTGCCGCACCGCTGTTGGCGCAGGACCAGACCGTGCCGGTGCCGCTGCCTGCCGAGGAAACGCCCGTTGACCAGCCGCCGGCGGTTCCGGCACCCGATCAGGCCCCTGGCCAGGCGCCGAACCCCGCGCCCGCCCCCAGCGGCGAGGAGCCCGAGCCCACCCCGGCCGAGCAGGAGGCTGCGCCCCGCGATCCGCTCGAGGTCTATGCCGATCTGAACCTGTTCGGCGAAATCTTTGACCGCATCCGCGCCGAATATGTGGATGCTCCCGACGAGCAGGAACTGATCCGCGCCGCCATTCAGGGCATGCTGACCTCGCTCGATCCCCATTCGGGCTACCTGCCTCCCGCCGATTACGACGAAATGCGCGAAGATACTTCGGGCGAGTTCGGGGGCCTGGGCATCGAAGTGACCATGGAAGAAGAGGTCATCAAGGTGGTTTCGCCCATCGATGACACGCCGGCCGCCAAGGCCGGGATTCTTGCCAATGATTTTATCGTTCGCATCGATGGCACCGATGTGCAGGGGCTGACGCTGGACGAAGCCGTGGCCAAGATGCGCGGACCGATCGGTACCTCGACCAAGATCACCGTAGTGCGCGAAGGCATTGAAGAGCCGCTGGAGTTCGAGCTGACCCGGGCGGTGATCGCCATGCGGGCGGTGCGCTGGTCGTTGGAAGGCGATATCGGCCTGGTGCGCTTGTCGCGGTTCTCCGAGCAGGCTTTCGTGGGCATTGAAAGCGCCATCAAGGAGATCTATGCCGAGCGCAACGGGGTAGCGCCCAAGGGCATCATCCTTGATTTGCGCAACAATCCCGGGGGCCTGGTCGATCAGTCGGTTTATGTGGCTGACGCCTTCCTCAAGCAGGGCGCGGTGGTGTTGACGCGGGGCCGTCTGCCCCAGGAAAGCGCGCGCTATGATGCCAAGCCCGATCCGCTGGATGCGCAGATCGCCGATGTGCCGCTGGTGGTGCTGATCAATGGCGGCTCGGCGTCGGCTTCCGAGATCGTCGCCGGCGCGCTGCAGGATCACAAGCGGGCCACGCTGGTGGGCACGCGCTCGTTCGGCAAGGGGTCGGTGCAGTCGATCATCTCGCTTGGACCCGATGGCGCCATGCGCCTGACCACGGCGCGCTATTACACGCCCAACAACCGCTCCATCCAGGCGCTGGGCATCACCCCCGATATCGAAATCCGCCAGGTGGTTCCCGAGGAGTTGCAGGGCCGCGACGAGATCATCGGCGAGGCGGGCCTGGCTGGGCACATCACCGTCGAGGGCCAGGAAGAAACCACGGTCGGCTCTTCGGTTTATGTGCCGCCGGAGAAAGCCGACGATGCGCAACTGCAATATGCGTTGCGCCTGATCAATGGCGAGGAAACCAATGCGGCGTTCCCGCCGCACGCCGACTAGGACGTGCTCGTTCGGGCTGGTGGCGGGGTTTTCCTGACCCTGCCACCCGCCGACCAGCTGCATCGGGACCCCTCCAATGGCCAATGATCTCAGCACACCGCTGACCGGCCGCAAGCGCCCCACCGGCGCCGGCGCACGGCGCGGCTTTCCGGTGGCGCGGGTGCTGTTGGGTGTCCTGCTGCTGGGCGCCATTGGCGTGGGTGCCCGCCTGCTGCTGGTCGACGATCCACAGGGCGGGCGGCCCAGCCGGGAAGTGGCGATTACCTCGACGCGCAACGGCAACGAAGTCGCCAGCCAGCTGGGGCAGGGGCCGGTGACTATCACTGCCGATCCCCAGCAGTTCCCCGCGGGCGAGCCGGTGCCGGCAAGCGCACCCCCGGCGGCAACGCCGCTGGCTGCACCCGATGCCTCGGGCATGATCCCGGACCTCAGTGAAGAAACTGCCGAAGGGCCGATCCCCCGGATCTCGGCGACGGGTGAAACCCCGTTCAACGCGTATAAGCGCCCCGACAACGGCGCTGCAGCGGGCGGCAAGCCGATGATTGCCCTCGTGGTCACCGGCCTGGGGATCAACGAGCAGGGCTCGCTGGAAGCGATCGAGCAATTGCCCGACACGGTGAGCCTGGGCTTTGCCCCTTATGGCAAGACCCTGCGCTCCACCGTCGCCGCCGCCCGCGCCGCCGGCCATGAGGTGCTGCTGGAAATTCCGCTCGAGCCCTTCGACTTTCCCCAGAACGATCCGGGGCCCCAGACCCTGCTGACCGGCGAGCCCACCCAGGCCAATCTCGATCGCTTGTTCTGGCTGATGGCGCGCTTCGGGGGCTATGCGGGGGTGCTCAACAATATGGGCGCGCGCTTCACCGCATCGGGCGCCGACTTTGCTCCGATCGTCGAGGAACTGGGCGCACGCGGTCTCGGCTACCTCGATGACGGTTCCTCCAACCGCTCGCTCGCCCCGCAACTGACAAGCAGCAACAAGGTGCCGTTTGCCCGGGCCGACCTCCTGGTCGACGCCAATCCGGCGCGGGACGCCATTCTCGCAGCGCTGGGGAGCCTTGAAGCCAAGGCGGTGGAGAATGGCGCGGCAATCGGTATTGTGAGCGCGCTGCCGATTTCGGTCTCCACCATCGCCGAATGGTCCCGCGAGCTGGAAAGCCGGGGCGTGGTGCTGGTGCCGGCCACGGCCCTGATGAAATAGAGTGTTGTCCCATGTCCCAGCGCCCCTCGCGCGAAAGCCTGCCCTATCGTGACTGCGTCGGCATTGCCGTGTTCAACCCCGCGGGCAATGTGTTTATCGGCCGCCGCAAGTTCGAGGATGACCCGGAGAAATCGGCCGAACACGGCGCGCCCTGGCAAATGCCGCAAGGCGGCATCGATGCGGGCGAGGACCCGTTGCGCGCCGCGCTGCGCGAATTGCACGAGGAAACCAATATCACCGCGGTGAGCCTGCTCGCCGAGGCGCCGGAATGGATCTATTACGATCTGCCCGATGACGAGCTGGGTATCGCCCTCAAGGGCCGGTTCCGCGGGCAGCGCCAGCGCTGGTTCGCCTTTGCCTTCACTGGCCAGGACAGCGATATCGATGTCCATTCCCCCGGGGGCGGCAAGTTTTCGGCCGAGTTCGACCAGTGGCGCTGGGAGCGCCTGTCGCGCCTGCCATCGCTGATCGTGCCGTTCAAGAAGCAGGCCTATGAGAAGGTCGTGGCCGCCTTTGCCGATATTCCGCAGCGCTTCACCCATGCGTGATGTGCGGTGAAGACCATCGGTCTCATCGGTGGGATGAGCTGGGAATCCACCGCGCACTACTACGCTGCCCTGAACCGGCAAACCGCTCGCTTGCGGGGCGGGCTTCACTCCGCACCGATCCTGCTGCATTCGCTCGATTTCGCCCCAATCGCCGCCATGCAGAAGGCCGGGGAATGGGAGCGCGCCGGCGAGCTGCTTGCCAGCAGCGCCCGGGCTCTCGAAGGCGCAGGCGCCGAAGTGCTCGGGTTGGCCACCAACACCATGCACCATGTGGCCGCGCCCATCATTGCGGCGTTGCGGGTGCCGTTTATCCATATCGCCGATCCCACCGGCGATGCGCTTGTGGCCGATGGCATGCGCCGGGTCGGCCTGCTGGGCACCAGCTTCACCATGGAGATGCCGTTCTATCGCGAGC
>JAQGKH010000177.1 GCA_028290225.1 Devosia sp.
CAGCCCAAGCGATCCTGATCGTGGCGGCGCTGGATCAATTCGTCGTCCGCTACGTGGAGGGTAATGGTGCGACTGGGGATATCGATCTCGATGGTATCGCCTTCGCGCACGAGGCCGATCGTACCGCCTTCGGCCGCTTCAGGGGAAACGTGTCCGATGGAAAGGCCCGAGGTGCCGCCAGAGAACCGGCCATCGGTGAGAAGCGCGCAGGCTTTGCCCAGCCCCTTGGATTTGAGGTAGCTGGTTGGATAAAGCATTTCCTGCATGCCTGGGCCACCGCGCGGGCCTTCATAGCGGATAACGATCACATCGCCTTCGCGGATCTCGTTGGACAGGATCGCCTTGACGGTTGCGTCCTGGGATTCGAACACGCGCGCCGG
Source organism: Devosia sp. (assembly GCA_028290225.1). Taxonomy (GTDB): domain Bacteria; phylum Pseudomonadota; class Alphaproteobacteria; order Rhizobiales; family Devosiaceae; genus Devosia. The sequence continues at coordinate 381 of JAQGKH010000177.1, forward strand.
CCCGGTGAACTTGAGGATTGATTCATCCACACCAGCGGTTTTGACGATGCAGCCGTCGATGGCGATATTGCCCTTGAGAACAGCGAGGCCACCATCCTTGCTGAACGGCGTGTCGGCGGAACGGATGGCGCCATGTTGCCGGTCCAGGTCGAGTTCAGTCCAGCGGTTGGACTGCGAGAAGGCCTGGGTGGTGCGCACGCCGCCTGGAGCGGCCATGAAGAAATTGCGCACGCTTTCCGAATTGGTGCGCGAAATGTCCCACTTGTCGAGGGCATCGCCCATGGTCGCGGAGTGGATGGTGGGTTCGGCGCGGTTGATCAGATTGGCGCGATCGAGCTGGCCCAGGATCGACATGATGCCGCCGGCGCGGTGCACGTCCTCCATGTGGACATCGTTCTTGGCGGGCGCGACCTTGCACAAGACCGGCACCTTGCGCGACAGCGCATCGATATTATCCATGGTGAAATCCACCCCACCTTCGTGGGCAGCGGCAAGGATGTGGAGCACGGTATTGGTGGAGCCGCCCATGGCGATGTCGAGCGCCATGGCGTTCTCGAAGGCGGCCTTGGTGGCGATGGAGCGGGGCAGGGCGCTGGCGTCGTCCTGCTCGTACCAGCGGCGGGCCAGATCAACGATGAGGTGGCCTGCTTCCTGGAACAGGCGCTTGCGATCAGAATGCGTGGCGAGCGTCGAGCCGTTGCCCGGCAGCGACAGGCCGAGCGCTTCGGTGAGGCAGTTCATGGAATTGGCAGTGAACATGCCCGAGCAGGAGCCACAGGTGGGGCAGGCGGCTTCTTCAACGCTGGCAATCTCGGCGTCGCTGTATTGCTCGTCAGCGGCCATCACCATTGCATCGACAAGATCAAGCGCCTGCAGCTTGCCCTTGAGCAAGGTCTTGCCCGCTTCCATCGGGCCGCCGGAAACGAAGACCACGGGAATGTTGATGCGCATGGCGGCCATCAGCATGCCGGGGTGATCTTGTCGCAATTGGAAATGCAGACCATGGCATCGGCGCAGTGCGCATTGACCATGTACTCCACGCTATCGGCGATCAGGTCGCGCGAGGGCAGCGAATAAAGCATCCCATCATGGCCCATGGCGATGCCGTCATCGACTGCGATGGTGTTGAATTCCTTGGCGACGCCCCCGGCCACCTCGATCTCGCGCGCAACCAGTTGGCCGAGATCCTTGAGATGGACATGGCCTGGGACGAACTGGGTGAAGCTGTTGACTACCGCGATGATGGGCTTGCCGAAGTCGCCATCCTTCATGCCGGTGGCGCGCCACAAGCTGCGCGCGCCGGCCATGTTGCGGCCATGGGTAGTCGTGCGGGAACGATAAGCGGGCATGATCACGATCCTCGGAAGCTGCGCCGGTTCGCCACCGGCGCTTTTCCGCTTCTTAGACCCATTCCAAGACGGGATCAAGGCAAAGCGTACCGTACGGTACGGTACTATCGCTGGCCCGGCGTGAAGCCGCCGGGCAGGACGGTCAATCCTGCCGGCATCAGCTGCATCTGGATCGCTGGATCAGCTCAATTGGTGATGCGGGTAATCGCCCAGAAGGTCTCGTCGCAGCTATCGTTGGTGCAGATATTGGCCATCCAGAGTGCACCATCGGCAAAGCCTACGCCCTCACTGGTGACAATCAGATCGGCGTAATCTTGGCTGGCCAGCGCTTCGCGGGTTTGTTCGGTCACCAGAGCGTCGAAATTGTCGATCAGGTCTGCCGGCTCGAAGATGTCGTAGAGTTCGCCATTGGCTGCCACCTCGAAAGGGTAACTGGCAAGTTCGGCCATGCCACTGGCCGGGTCACCCAACAGGAACGCGTCCTGCAAGGCGCCGAACGCCTCGCCGAACCCTTCGGCATCGCCCTGGATGGTTTCGATCTGCTCAAAGACGTCTTCCTCGCTTTGAGCAAAAGCGGAACCAGCAACAAGCTGGGTCAATGCAAAGGCAAGAAACAGGGAGGTAGCGCGCATGAGGTTCCTCAAGGGGTTGCAGCAGGCAGACGATTACTGGCTGGCTATGCCGGGCGTTCGGCCAGGATCATGTAGTTTACCCCCATGTCGCGCGAGCGGCGCCACTCGTCGCCAATGGGGTGGTAAACCACGCCGGTTTCGTCCGTGACCCGTAGTCCATTGCGCGTGATCAAGGTCCGGATTTCCTCAGGCGTCAGGAACTTTTTCCAGTCATGGGTGCCGCGGGGCAGCCAGCCCAGCACATATTCGGCGCCAAACACCGCGAGCGCATAGGCGCGGGCGGTACGGTTGATGGTTGCGGTCAGCATCATGCCGCCCGGCGCGACCAGATCCGCGCAACTCTTCATGTAGAGCGGGACATTGTCGACATGCTCGACCACTTCCATGTTGAGCACCATGTCAAACCTGGCGCCCTCGGCCACAAGGGCCTCACTCGTGGTCGCGCGGTAATCCACATCGATGCCAGACTGCTCGGCATGCAGCTTGGCGATGGCGATATTGCGCTCGGCCGCGTCAATCCCCGTGACGCTTGCTCCCAAGCGCGCCAGCGGTTCGCAAAGCAGGCCACCGCCGCAGCCAACGTCGAGGATGCGCAGCCCCTCAAAGGGACGGATCAAGGTGCCGTCGCGCCCGTAATGGGAAAGCAGGTGCTGGCGGATGTAGCCCAATCGCACCGGGTTGAATTTGTGGATAGGCTTGAACTTGCCGTTGGGGCTCCACCATTCCTCAGCCATCGCGGTGAATTTGGCGACCTCGGCAGTGTTGATGGTGGTTTGGGTCATGGCTGGCTCCGCTTTGACCTCATATGCCCTGCCAGAGATGGTCGAAGCAAGGCCGGAGCATTACCCTTGCCGTTGCCCTGCTGCCTGGCCGAGAAGGCGATCTTGGGCTCTGTCGGGCATGAGCGTGGTTGCTTGCGCCTTCCCTTTGTGGCATGTCCGCGCCCAATCAAGAAGCGTACCGCCGGGTTCGGCATAGTCTCGGGGATCCCATTGGCCCGCATCGTCGTCAAGTTCGGTGGCACTTCCGTTGCCAATGTGGAGCGCATTCGCCAAGCCGCCCGCCATGTCAAACGCGAGGTGGATGCAGGCCACCAGGTTTGCGTGGTGGTTTCGGCCATGTCGGGCAAGACCAATGAACTGGTGGGCTGGGTCAGCGAAGCCTCCAAGCTTCACGATGCGCGCGAATATGATGCAGTGGTGGCCTCAGGCGAGCAGGTCACGGCTGGTTTGATGGCGATCGTGCTGGCCGAGATGGGCGTGCCCTCCCGCTCGTTCGCGGGTTGGCAGGTGCCGATCCAAACCGATGATGCGCATGGCGCCGCCCGCATCGTCGGCATCGATCCGGCACGGCTGGAATCTTACCTGGCCGACGGCGTGGTGCCCGTGATTACTGGCTTCCAGGGGATTTCGCCGCGCGGCCGAATCACGACGCTGGGACGAGGTGGCTCGGATACGAGCGCCGTTGCCGTAGCAGCCGCCGTGAAAGCCGATCGCTGTGATATCTATACGGATGTGGACGGTGTTTACACGACCGATCCGCGCATCGTTCCCAAGGCGCAGCGGCTTAGCAAGATCTCGTTTGAAGAAATGCTCGAGATGGCATCGCTGGGCGCCAAGGTGCTGATGATCCGCTCGGTTGAGATGGCCATGGCGCACAAGGTGCGGCTGCTGGTGCGTTCGACATTCGATGACCCCGACGCGCCGCAGCTGGCGCCCGATGGCACGCCGGGGGTGCCGGGCACGCTTGTTTGCGATGAGGATGAGATAGTGGAAAAGCAGATCGTTTCGGGCGTGACGCTCGCCAAGGCGGAGGCCAAGATCACCCTCCGGGACGTCAAGGATCGCCCGGGCGTGGCAGCCGCCATTTTCGGGGCGCTGGCGGACGAAGGAATCGTGGTCGACATGATCGTCCAGAACATCTCGGACGATGGCGCGACCACCGATATCACCTTCACTGTTCCCGACAGCGAGTACGACAAGGCAGTCAAGACGCTCGAAAATGCCGGTGAGCGGATCGCCTATGCCAAGGTTTCCGGCTCCAAGGGGGGTGCGAAGATTTCGGTGATCGGCGTCGGCATGCGTTCACACGCCGGCGTGGCCTCGTCCATGTTCAAGGCCCTTGCCGATAAGGGCATCAACATCCAGCTGATCACCACTTCCGAGATCAAGACCTCGGTGTTGATCGACGAGCAATATGCCGAGCTTGCGGTTCGGGCGCTCCATACGTATTACGGTTTGGACAAGAAGGACGCCTGAGGCCACCGAGGAGGTCTCGGCCGCTCCTGCAAGAGGGGGGCGGCTTGGGGCCGCCGGGCGAATATGGGCAACTCCATTGGCGGGCCACGCGTGCTGCTACGGCAATTGCGCGCCTGCATGGCTGAGCCGCTCGCCAGCCAGGAACGCCTCGACAAGATCGTTTCGCTGATCGCCGAGAACATGCGAGCCGATGTGTGCTCGTTTTATGTGTTGCGCGACGATGGCGCGCTGGAGCTGTTTGCCACCAAGGGGCTGGCGGCCGAATCGGTTCACATGACGACGCTGCGCCTCGGCGAGGGCCTGGTGGGCTTGATTGCGGCACAGGCCGAGCCACTCAGCCTTGATGATGCACCGAGCCATCCGGGTTTTGCTTATCGTCCTGAAACGGGCGAAGATCCGTATTATGCGTTCCTGGGCGTTCCGGTGCTGAGGGCCGGGCAAACGCTGGGGGTGCTGGTGGTGCAGAATGCCGAGCGCCGGCATTATGGCGAGGATGAAACCGAAGCCATGCTCACCACGGCCACGATCCTGGCCGAAATGATTGCTACCTCCGATTTCGACAATCTGATCAAGCCAGGATCGGATATCGATCTGAGGCGGCCGCGCATGTTCAATGGAGTCAGTCTGACCGAAGGGGTGGCCCTGGGCACCGTGGTGCTGCACGACCCCCGCGTCGTGGTGACCAACTTCATCGCCGAGGACACCGAGCAGGAGCAAAGGCGGCTGGAGCAGGCGCTGGAGCAGATGCGGGTGTCCATCGACGCCATGCTCGACCATGGCGACATGCAACCCAGTTCGGATCACCGCGAGATCCTTGAAACCTACCGCATGTTCGCCAATGACCGGGGCTGGGTGCACCGGCTTTCGGAAGCCATCAACAACGGCCTGTCGGCAGAAGCGGCGGTGGAGCGGGTGCAGAATGATACCCGGGCGCGCATGATGCGCCAGACCGACCCCTATATCCGCGATCGACTGCACGATCTCGACGACCTGGCCAACCGCCTGCTGCGGGTGCTGACCGGGGACGGCCTTGCCCTGGGGGGCAAGGAGCTGCCGGACAATACCATTCTGGTGGCGCGCAATATGGGGCCTGCGGAACTGCTGGAATACGACCGCACGAAGCTGCGGGGGCTGGTGCTCGAGGAGGGCGGCGCGACGGCGCATGTGGCCATCGTGGCCCGTTCGCTCGGGGTGGTGGCGGTGGGGCAGGCGCAGTCGATCGTGTCCATGTGCGAAACGGGGGACGACATCATCATCGATGGCCCGGCCGGGGCTGTCTACCTGCGCCCGACGCCCGATATCGAGCAGGCCTATATCGACAAGGTGCGCGTTTCTGCGCGGCGGCGGGCCCATTATGCGGCGCTGCGCGACAAGCCCTCGATTACCAGGGACGGGGTGGAAATCACCCTGCTGCATAATTCGGGCCTGGTTGCCGACCTGCCGATGCTGGACGAGACCGGCGCCGCGGGCGTTGGACTGTTCCGCACCGAATTGCAGTTCATGATCGCTTCCAAGCTGCCGCGTTTGCAGGAGCAGGTTGAACTTTATGCCCAGGCGATGGCAATCGCCGGTGAGCGTCCGGTGGTGTTCCGGCTCCTCGATATCGGGGGCGACAAGGTTATTCCCTATATGCGCTCCATGGCCGAGGAAAATCCCGCCATGGGGTATCGCTCGATCCGGCTCGGCCTGGACCGACCGGGCTTGCTGCGCACCCAGGTGCGCGCGCTGCTGATGGCCGCCGACGGACGCCCGCTCAAGATCCTCGTGCCCATGGTGACCGAGACTTTCGAGTTCAGGCAGGTGCGCATGGTCGTGCATCGCGAGGTCGACCGGCTGGGTCGGGCTGGAAAGCCCACCCCATCGCGCCTGGAGCTCGGGGCAATGGTGGAAGTTCCCTCCTTGCTGTTCGAGCTCGATCAGTTGCTGCCCGAGGCCGATTTCGTCTCCATCGGCTCCAATGATCTGGTGCAGTTCCTCACCGCGTCGGACCGGGGTAATCCGCGGGTCGCCAAGAATTATGATCCGGTTGGGCTGCCCCGGCTGCGGGCTATCCGCACGGTGGTCGACGCGGCGCGGCGGCACAATATTCCCGTCACCATGTGCGGCGAACTTGCCGGCAAGCCGGTGGAAGCGCTGGCCTTGCTCGCGATCGGCATGACCCGCCTGTCCATGGGGCCGGCCTCCATCGGGCCGATCAAGGAAATGGTGCGGCACGTGGATCTCAAGCCCATCCGGATGTCCGTCGCAGCGGCACTCAGCGATGGTGCTGAGGGAATTGTGATCCGCGAGTTGCTCAAGGAGTGGATCGACAAGCAGAACCTGCCAGTGTAACGGGCAGGCTGTCGCCACCATCCGCGGACTACCATGCCTTCTCTTCCCCAGGACAAGCTCGACGCGCTCGAAACGCGGTTCCAGTATGTCGAAGCGGCTTTGTCGGGCGGTGCCGGACCAGACGAGTTCGTCAAGTTCTCCAAGGAGCATGCCGAGCTCGCTCCCATCGTGGGCGAGATTACGGCCTACAAGAAGGCCCTCAAGGACCTGGAGGAGGCACGCGAGCTTGCCCTGTCCGCCGACAAGGATATGGCCGAGATGGCCGAGGCCGAGATCGGGCCGCTCGAGGAACGCGTCGAGGGGTTGTTCCAGGCGATCCGGGTGCTGCTGCTGCCCAAGGACGAAGCTGACGAAAAATCGATCATCCTTGAAATCCGCGGCGGTACCGGCGGGGACGAGGCAGCCTTGTTCGCGGGCGACCTGTTCCGCATGTATGAGCGCTATGCAGCGGGCCGCGGCTGGAAAGTTTCCATCATGGAAGAAAGCCCCGGCGAGGCAGGGGGCTTCAAGGAAATTATTGCCAATGTTTCGGGCAAGGGCGTTTACGCGCGCATGAAGTTCGAAAGTGGCGTGCATCGCGTGCAGCGGGTGCCGGCAACGGAGGGCTCGGGTCGCATCCACACATCGGCCGCGACCGTGGCGGTGTTGCCGGAGGTGGAGGACATCGACATCGACATTCGTGCCGAGGATATTCGCATCGATACGATGCGCGCTTCGGGCGCGGGCGGCCAGCACGTCAACACCACCGATTCGGCGGTTCGGATTACCCATCTGCCAACAGGTCTGGTGGTCACCTCGGCGATGAAGAGCCAGCACCAGAACCGGGCCCAGGCCATGATCGTGTTGCGTTCGCGACTTTATGAGATGCAGCGGGAGGAACGCGACAGTGCCCGTTCGGCCGAGCGCAAGGGGCAGGTGGGATCGGGCGACCGCTCCGAGCGCATCCGAACCTATAATTTTCCGCAAGGCCGCGTAACCGATCACCGGATCAACCTGACGCTGTACAAGCTGGACAAAGTCTTGGCGGGCGAAGCGCTGGATGAGCTGATCGAGGCGCTGATCACGGAATATCAGGCCGGCCAGCTGGCCGCGCTCGAGGACACCAACTGAGCGCCGAATTGAGCCTTGGGGCGCTTTGGCGGCGGTGGCGCGATCGACTGGCAGCGGCGGGAATAGACAACCCGACCTTGGACGCCAAATTGCTGGTGGGCTGGGCACTGCAGCTTTCTCCGTTGCAATTGGCGACGCGCGAGCGAGAAAGCATCGCGCAGCCGGGATTGGATCGGGTGACGGCTGCCATGGAGCGGCGCCTGGGGGGCGAGCCGGTGGGGCGGATCATGGGGGAGCGCGAGTTCTACGGGTTGGGTTTTCACCTCAACGCCGCAACGCTCGAGCCGCGGCCCGATACCGAGTTGCTGGTGGATCTGGCGCTGGATCTCCTGCCGCGCGGGGGGCGGCTACTGGATCTGGGCACCGGAACAGGTTGCATCCCCATAGCGGTGCTGCATGCCCGCCCCGATGCCTTGGCTGCCGCGATCGATCTTAGTGAGAAGGCGATGGAGGCAGCACAGCTCAACGCCGAGCGGCACGGCGTCGCAGAACGTCTGGAACTGCTGCTGGGCTCATGGTTCGAGCCACTTGGTGTCGTTGGCCCAGCCGCACCACAGTTCAACCTCGTGGTTTCCAATCCGCCCTATATAGAGACCAGCGAGATTGCCAGCCTGGAGCGCGAAGTGCGCGAGCATGACCCCATTCTGGCGTTGGATGGCGGGCCCGACGGGCTGGGCCCTTATCCCATCATCGCCGCTGGCGCGCGGAACTGGCTTGGGCCCGGGGGCTGGTTGCTGCTGGAGATCGGGTCAACCCAAGGAGCTGCTGTTGCAACAGTGCTGGCACAGGAAGGATATGCCAAGATCACAATCCACAAGGATCTAAGAGGGCTTGATCGCGTGGTAAGCGGGCACCATCCTGGCCAATAAGGATCGCACAGCTTGGTGACGGCCCAATTTAGCGCTGGCAAATCCGGTCCGAACAGGCTAGTTTATGCGTGTTGTCAACGGCGCATCATGGGCGCCGCGGCGATAGCCACCTGATCATTGTAGCTGCAGGGCGCAGCGCGGTTTCAGCGAAATGCTGAGGCGATGCATGGTGATCCAGGACCAAATGGCACCGCTGCCGACGGCTTAGGTTTTCATGAAGCCAGATGAACCCCCAACCAAGAAGCTTGGGCTTCAACGGGGACTTGGCCCGACCTGGCACAGCCGGTCCGCCACGAGTGTGACGCTTAACTTCTAGAGTTAGAACAGCGACCAATGAGACCCAACAACAATCAGAATAACAACAAGAACCGTTCGCGCGGGCGTAACGGGGGACGCAAGCACGTCAACCCATTGTCGCGCAATTTCGAAAGCACGGGTCCCGACGTGAAGGTGCGCGGCAACGCGGCCCATATTGCCGAGAAATACCTGCAGCTGGCCCGCGATGCGCAATCCTCGGGCGACTCGGTGATGGCGGAGAACTATCTCCAGCATGCCGAGCATTATTTCCGCATCGTGGCAGCCGCCCAGCAACAGAGCGGGTTCCGGCCCGACCAGCAGGGCCAGGACGGTGACGATTTCGATGACGATATGCCCGAGATCAACTCGCGCTTCTCATCGCCCCAGCCAGCGCAACCGCAGCAGGCCGAGAACGATGATGCTTCTGAAACGGGGGAGCGGCAAGAACGTCCAGATCGCTCCGACCGTCAGGAGCGCAGCGAGCGTCCCGACCGCCAGGAGCGTCCTGAGCGCGCCGAGCGTCCCGAACGCAGCGAGCGCCCTGATCGGCAGCAGCGCCAGCGCCGGCCAGAGAATGTCGAGCGGGCGGAACCAGTCGCGGAACCCGTCGCAGTCGTGGCAAACGAGACTGGTGACGACACCGCGGCGCCGGTTGCAAGTGCGGAGGCCGATGGTGAAGTTCGCAAGCCCCGCGAGCGCCGTCCGCGTCGGCGGCGTCCGGTTGGCGGCGATGCCGGTGCCGAAGCCTCCGGCGCTAGCGATGACGGCAATGTTGGCGAACTCCCGGCCTTTCTGACGGGTGGCGCGCCGACCCCGGCGGAGTGATCCGCTGCTAATCAGGTTCAACAGGCCGGGCATGCGCCCGGCCTTTTTTGTTGCCTCGTCGAACGAGCGAACAATGCCGGCGCCAAACGCCAACAAGCCTGGTCGCGCCCCTTTTTCCAGCGGCAAGCATGCCTATATCTGCGTTGTGACTGGAGCCGTGCCGCCAAGCGGGCGCTTCAGCAAACGACGCTTCCGCCGAATTGCGGTGCCATGTGGCCGCTGTCGGTGACCAAAAGGAGAGTTGCATGAACATTGAAAAATATACCGAGCGGACGCGCGGCTTCATTCAGAGCGCGCAGACCCTGGCCTTGGGCAAGGGTCATCAGCAGTTTACGCCGCTGCACCTGCTCAAGGTCCTGCTGGATGACGAGCAGGGCATGGCCAATGGCCTGATCGAGCGCGCCGGCGGCAATCCAAAATCGGCTCGGGCCGGCGTTGAAGCTGCGCTTGCCAAGGTCCCGACCGTCTCGGGGGATGCCGGGCAGCTTTACCTCAGCCGTGAGTTGGCACGGGTATTTGATACTGCGGAGAGCGCGGCGCAGAAGGCGGGCGATTCCTACGTCGCCGTCGAACGGCTGTTGCTGGCACTGGTGGTGGAAAAGGACAACGAAGCCGGCAAGATCCTGGCTTCTGCCGGCGTCACGCCGCAAACCCTAAACGGGGCCATCGAGGAAATTCGAAAAGGTCGTACTGCCGATTCTGCTTCGGCGGAAAACGCCTACGATGCGTTGAAGAAATACGCGCGCGACCTCACGGCCGATGTGCGCGAAGGCAGGCTCGATCCGGTGATCGGCCGCGACGAGGAAATCCGCCGCACCATCCAGGTGCTGAGCCGCCGGACCAAGAACAATCCGGTGCTGATCGGGGAGCCTGGTGTGGGCAAGACCGCGATCGCCGAAGGCCTGGCGATCCGGATCGTCAATGGCGACGTGCCCGAAT
>JAQGKH010000181.1 GCA_028290225.1 Devosia sp.
TCATCGCCACATTGGCCGCCATGATCGAAGCGGTGAACGCTCCCATATGCAGCATCGCCGCCCGGCCGCTGAACAGCTGCGTATAGCCCCAGGCCATCGCCGTTAGGATCGCGAACAGAACAAGCATCAACCCGTTCTGGGACTCGCCAAGTGGCGATTTGCACAGCCGGTTGTAGACCACAAAGCCCAGCACGATCGAGCCCATCGAGATGAGGATCGCTGCCCAGTTGGGCACATCCAGCACATTGCGGTCGATCAGGTAGAGGTCGGCCCCCACATAATAGATCAGCACCATCAAGGCGAACCCCGAAAGCCAGGTCCAATAGCTCTCCCATTTGAACCAGGTCAGGTGTTCGGGCAGGAACTCGGGCGCCACCAGATATTTCTGGATGTGATAAAATCCGCCCCCATGCACCTGCCATTCCTCGCCATGCGCCAGCGGCGGCAGGCTGGGCGTCTTGCGCAGTCCCAGGTCCAGGGCGATGAAGTAAAACGACGAGCCGATCCACGCAACGGCCGTGATCACGTGCAGCCAGCGCACCGCAAACATCAGCCATTCATAAACGATCGCGTAATCCGGCATCACTTGTTCCTTCAGTAAGCCTTGTGGCGGGTTGGCGAACCACGAGACTGTCCCCGAGTGCATCCGGGATACCGTGTCGCCAGGGCGAGCCACCCCGCAGGAGCCCTCGCTCCAACAAAGCCCTCGGCTCCATCTGTCCCCTCCCCCTTGAGAGGAGGGGCCGGTAGGTGGGGTCCATCAGCGACCAGCCGCACCCGCCCCAGCCCTGCTCCAAGCAAGAGAAAACGCTACTCCAGCCAAGGGCTGCCAAGCCGACACAGGACGGCGCTCAGCAAGAGGGGCGGGCCCAAACCCGCCCCCTCCATTTCGATCAACCGCGCTTAGGCCGGCTGCTCGACGCCTTCCACATACCAGTCCATGCTGAGCAGTTCGGCATCGGTCATGACAACGCCAGCCGCCACGCGCTCGGCGCCGGTATTGTCCTTGATCGGACCGGTGAAGATATGGAACGAGCCGTCGATCTGACCGAGCCGCACCGCTTCTGCCGCTGCCTTGACCTCTTCGGTGACCTTGGGGCCATAGGGCCCGATCTGCACCACGTCTTCCTTAAGCCCTTCCCAGGTGTCGCCGGCCACCCAGGTGCCATCGATCACCGCTTTGGCCGAGGCCAGGTAATGCGGGCCCCAATGGTCGATAATCGAGGTCAGCTGGGTTTCAGGCGCAAAGGCGCTCATATCGGCGCCCTGCCCGAAGCCACCCACGATGCCGCGTTCCTGCGCCACCTGCAGTGCCGCCGGGCCATCGGTATGCTGGGCAATGACGTCCACACCCTGGTCGATCAGCGCGCGCGCCGCATCGGCTTCCTTGGCCGGATCGTTCCAGGTCGAGATATAAACCGGCTTCACCGTGGCATTGGGATTGACCTTGCGCGCCGACAAGGCCAAGGCATTGATGCCCATCACCACTTCTGGGATCGGGAACGAGCCGATATAGGCCAGCTTGCCGGTCTTGGAAAGGTGCCCGGCAATGGTGCCGCACACCGCACGGCCTTCATAGAAGCGCGCATTGTAAAGGCCCACATTGTCGGCCTTCATGTAGCCCGTGGCATGCTCGAACTTCACGTCCGGGAACTGCTGGGCCACCTTGATCACCGAGTCGCCAAAGCCAAAGCTCGTGGCAAAGATCAGCTTGTTGCCCTGCTGGGCCAGTTCGCGCAGCACGCGCTCGCAGTCCGGGCCTTCCGGCACGTTCTCGACATAGGTGGTCTCGACCGCGTCACCCAGCTGCTCCTGCAGATAGATGCGGCCCTGGTTATGGGCATAGTTGTAGCCATTGTCGTTGATGGTGCCGACATAGATGAAGCCCACCTTGAGCGGCTCGCCTTGCGCGAAGGCGCGAGAACCGAGCAGGGGCAAGGCGGCCGCGGCAGCACCGGCCTTGAGGATGGTGCGGCGATTGAGGGTCATGGTTTTCTCCTGATGGTGGCGGTTGATCGGAATTAATTGCTGGGCAGGAACGGCTTGCCAAGGCAGGCCGGGGCGTTGGTGGAAGCGTCGCGCCGGATCGAGATCAGCACGAGCACGACGATGGTCGCAAGGTAAGGCAAGGCGGCCCACAACTCGGACGGAATAACCGAAAGCGGCCCGCCGCCCGCCTTGGCATAAAGCTCCATGGTCATCACGAGGCCGAACAGATAGGCGCCCGCCAGCAGCCGCAATGGCCGCCAGGAAGCAAACACCACCAGCGCCACCGCGATCCAGCCGCGCCCGGCGGTCATGCGTTCGGCCCATTGCGGCGTCAGCAGCAGCGGGAAGCAGGCGCCGGCAATCCCGGCCATGGCGCCCCCGAACAGCACTGCCAGATACCGCACCCCCCTCACGCTATAGCCGATGGAATGGGCGGAAAGATCGTTCTCCCCCACTGCCCGCAGGATCAGTCCAGCCCGGGTCTTTTGCAGGAAATACCAGATGGCAAAGACCATGAAGAACGAGAAATACACCGGGGCCGAATACCCGAACACTCCCCGCCACAGGGGATGGGTCGCCAGTTCAGGGGGAAACAGCGGCCCCATCAGCTGGATCGGCCGCGCCGAAAACGGCGCCCCCGCCAGCGCCGAAAACCCGGTGCCAAAGATGGTCAGCGCCAGTCCCGTCGCCGTCTGGTTGGCCGAAAGGCTGAGCGTCAAAAACCCGAAGATGAGCGACACCGCCGCCCCCGCCACCGCCCCACACAGCAAGGCAAAATACGGATTGCCGGTATAGAACTGCCCGGCAAAACCGGCGATGGCGCCGACCAGCATCATGCCCTCGACGCCAAGGTTCAGCACCCCGGCCTTTTCCACCACCAGCTCGCCCAGTGCCGCCAGCAGGATGGGCGTGGCCGCGAACACCAGCGTCACGAGAATGGGAATGATGATCTCCATCACGCCGCACCCGTTGCCGGTGTGCTCGCCACGCGCCGCAGCCGATAGCGCACCAGCAGGTCGCCGCCCAGCAGGAAGAACAGCACCATCGCCTGGAAAATCCCGGTCGCCGCATTGGGCAGCCCGATGGTGGTTTGCGCCACCTCCCCGCCCACAAAGGTGATCGCCATGACGATGCCGGCAAACACCACCCCGAGCGGGTTCAACCGCCCCAGGAAGGCAACGATGATCGCCGTGAACCCGTAATTGGTGGGAAAGCCCGGCACCATGCGTTGGAACGGCCCCGCCACCTCCAGCACGCCGGCGAGCCCCGCCAGGCCACCCGATACCAGCATGGCCAGCCAGATCGTCCGGTTCTCGGAAAACCCGCCATAGCGCGCAGCATGTGGCGCCGTGCCGACCACCCGCATCTGGTAGCCAAACACCGAGCGCGACATGATGAACCACGCCACCAAAGCCACAAGGAGGGCGATTGGCACCCCCAGATGCACGATGGTCCCCGGGATGATCGTGGGCAGCCGCGCCGCCTCGGCAAACATCCGCGTCTGGGGAAAGCCCATGCCCATCGGGTCCTTCCACGGCGCGCGAATGAGGTAATAGATCAGCTGCACCGAGGCATAGGTCAGCATCAAAGAGGTCAGGATCTCGTTGACATTGAGCCGCGTGCGCAGCAGCGCTGGAATGGCCGCATACAGCATCCCCCCGACCACGCCAGCGAGCACCATCAGCGGCAATATCCACGGGCCGCTCATCCCGTAGGTCGCCAGCGCCACCCAGGTGCCCGCGAGCCCCCCGACCACATACTGCCCTTCGGCCCCGATATTCCACACATTGGCGCGATAAGCGATGGACAGCCCCACCCCGATAATGATCAGCGGCGCCGCCTTCACCCCCAGATCCTGCCACTTATAGGCATTGGTCAGCGGCGTCAGGAAAATCTCGCGCACCGCGCCCATCCCGTCATAGCCGATGAGCGAAAAAATGATCGCCCCCACCACCATGGTCAGCGCTACGGCCGCCGCGGGCGTGAGGTACTGCATCAATCGGCTGGGTTCGGGCCGCTTTTCAAGCCGGAATGGCATCGCGTGCCTCCGTGGCGCCATGCACGCCGCCCATCAGCAAGCCGATCTCTTCCACGCTCACCTCGCCCACCGGCTGCGCTGCCGATAGCCGCCCGCCATTGATCACCGCCAGCGTGTCGCACAACGCCAGCAATTCATCCAGATCCTGGCTGATCACCACAATAGCCGAGCCTTCTGCCGCCAGGTCCACCAGGGCCTGGTGGATTGCCGCGGCCGCGCCCGCATCCACGCCCCAGGTAGGCTGGCTGACAACGAGCACGCTGGGCCGCTGCAGGATTTCGCGTCCCATGATGTATTTCTGCAGGTTTCCGCCCGAAAGCGAGCCGGCCGTCGAACCCGGCCCCAAAGCCTTCACCGCGAAATCGGCGATTACCTTTCCGGTATAGGTCTTGGCCGCCCCCCCGTTGATCAGCCCCATGATCACCATGCCCAGCCGGTCCCGCGCGGTCAGCACCGAATTGTCCGACAGGGTAAAATCCCCCACCGCCGCGTGCCCATTGCGCTCCTCGGGTACCGCGCAAAGGCCCCGCTTGCGCCGGCCCGTCGTGTTCAGCAGCCCCAGCGGATAGCCGTCGATCGAAACAGCATCTTTGTCATCGCCCAGCACTTCCCCGCTCAGCGCATCGAGCAGGGCATTCTGCCCATTGCCCGCCACCCCGGCGACGCCGAAGATCTCGCCGGCACGCACGGTAAAGCTCACATCGTTCACCGGCACATCGAAATGCCCGGCTTTGCTGGTGACCAGCCGCGACACCGCCAGCTTTGGCGCCCCCAGACTGCGCCCCTGGCTGCGCACGATATCCTTGAGCCCGGCGCCGATCATCTTTTCGGCCATGGAGCGCGAGGTTTCCTGCTTGGGATCGCAGGTAGCCACCAGCTTGCCGCCGCGCAGGATTGTGGCCGTGTCGCACAGCGCTTTGATCTCGTGGAGCTTGTGGGAAATATAGAGGATCGAACAGCCCTGCGCCGCCAGCTTGCGCAGCACTTCGAACAACTGCTCCACCTCCTGAGGCGTCAGCACCGAAGTGGGCTCATCCATGATGAGGAGCTTGGGATCGAGCAGCAGCGCGCGCACGATCTCGATGCGCTGCCGCTCGCCCACCGACAGCGTTGCCACCGTCCGGTGCGGATCGAGCAGGAGCCCATAAGTGCTCATCACCTCGCGCACCCGCACCTCGAGGTCGCGCGATTTGAGCGTGCCATCCATGCCCAGCGCGATGTTCTCGAGCACCGTCAGCGCTTCAAACAAGGAAAAATGCTGGAACACCATGCCAATGCCGAGCTTGCGGGCCGCTTTGGGGTTGGCCACCACCACGGGCGCCCCATCCCAGCGGATCTCGCCGGCATCGGCCTGCATGATCCCATAGATCATCTTGACCAGCGTCGACTTGCCGGCGCCATTTTCGCCCAGCAGCGCGTGAATCTCGCCCGGCCGCACCGAGAACGATACATCGTCATTGGCTAAAACGCCGGGAAATCGCTTGGTTATCCCGGTCAGTTGCAATCGCAACGGCATGCTAGCGTCCATCCACGGCCCTCAGTTCCCTGGTGCCCTGTACATGCCCTGGTTCAGCTTCCCGCCAGCCAATCTGGACCATAATTTCGGCCGCCGCTAGTGCCGCGATCACTTCGGGCCGTTTATCCCCAAGCCCTTGACGCCCAATGGGTAGCACCAGTCGCTCCAAAGCCTCTGCACTGCCTCCTTCTGCCCGATACCAGCTGGTAAATTTCGCCCGCTTGGTCGCCGAACCCACCATGCCGATATAAGGGCTGTCCTGCCGCTCCAGCGCTTCCCTCGCCAGCAGGAAATCGAGGGCATGATCGTGCGTCAAAATAACAAAGGCGCTCCGCTCGGGCGCCATGCGGATCACCGCCTCGGGCAGCGCCGCCAGCCGCGCCTCGACCGTGGGGGGCAACCCCGTCAACTCGCTCGCCCGCGTATCCACCACATGCGCCCGCACCGGCAGCAGCGCCAGCGCCTCCGCCAATGCCCGCCCCACATGCCCCGCCCCGAACACGAACACATCAGGCAACTCGGCGTCTTCGCGCGTTACCCGCGCCAGCAGCGCCTCACGCAAATCCGCATCGGCAAACCGCAGCGCCACTCCAACTCGCCCGCCGCAGCATTGCCCGATCTCAGGCCCCAGCGGCACATCCATCGCGGCCTCCGCCTGCCCGCTCGCCAGCAACCGCCGCGCATGGGCAATCACCATATGCTCCAGCGCCCCGCCCCCGATGGTCCCGAAGATTCCCCCTGGACCCACCAGCATGAACGTCCCCTGCTCGCGCGGCGACGATCCCCGCACCGAAGTGAGTTCGCAGGCGATGGCTTCGGGGGTGCCGGCGAAGAAGGCTTCGAGCTGCGGAAGGCGGCGCGTCATGGCAACCACCCCCTCCCCGACCCTCCCCTCAAGGGCGAGGGAGGATCAAACTGTGTGTTAAGTGCTCGTGCCCTCCCCTCCCCCTTGAGGGGAGGGGCCGGGGGTGGGGGTCCATCCGTTGGCCACAAATCCATCAGCCCAGCGCTTCCCGCTTCAGCCGCTCACAGCCCATCAGCACCCGCTCGGGTGTCACCGGCGTATCGAGCCGGGGCGGCAGTTTGTAGTCCGCCACGCTGGCCACCGCCATCGAGAGCGCCTCGACCACGCTCATCGCCAGCATCAGCGGCGGCTCGCCCACCGCCTTGGAGCGCCCGATTGTGGGCTCACTGTTCTCCGACCATTCGGCTAGCCGCACATTGAAGATCGGCGGCACATCGCTCGCGAGCGGGATCTTGTAGGTGGACGGCGCCTTGGTGCGCAGCTGCCCCTTGGCGTCCCACCACAACTCCTCGGTGGTCAGCCACCCCATCCCCTGGATGAACCCGCCTTCCACCTGCCCCAGATCCAGCGCCGGGTTGAGCGACTTGCCCACATCGTGGAGGATATCCACCCGGTCCACCTGGTACTCGCCGGTGAGCGTATCAATGGTGACTTCCGAAACCGAAGCCCCATAGGCATAATAATAGAATGGCTGCCCGCGCCCGGTTGCCCGGTCCCAGTGGATCTTGGGCACCTTGTAGAACCCGGCCGCCCACAGCTGCACCCGGTTGAGATAAGCCGATGCCACCAGTTCGGTGAACGACACGAACTCGTCCCCCGCCATGATGCCTTCGGGCACCCACACCACCGCCGCCTCGTCGCACTGATAAAGCTTGGCGGCATGGACGACGAGCCGCTCCTTGATCTGGCGCGCCGCGTCCCAGGCCGCCATGCCGTTGAGGTCCGAGCCCGAGGACGCCGCCGTTGCCGAGGTGTTGGGCACCTTGGCGGTGGAGGTTGCCATGATTTTGATGCGGTCGAGCCCGACGCAGAACGCCTCGGCCAACACCTGCGCCACCTTGGTATGGAGCCCCTGCCCCATTTCGGTGCCGCCATGATTGAGCTGGATGGTGCCGTCCTTGTAGACATGCACCAGCGCCCCGCCCTGGTTGTACCAGGTGGCCGTGAACGAGATGCCGAACTTCACCGGCGTCAGTGCGATGCCCTTTTTGAGCACCGGACTGGTGGAGTTGAACGCCAGCACGGCCCGCCGCCGCGCCTGGTAGTCCGAGCTGGTTTCCAGCTCCCCCACCAGGCGCGCGATCACATTGTCGGTGATCGTCTGGTGATAAGGCGTGACGTTGTCCTTGTCCGTGCCGTAAAAATTGACCTTGCGGATCTCGAGCGGATCCTTGCCCAGATCGTAGGCGATCTCCTCGATCCAGCGCTCCGCCGCGAGCATCCCCTGCGGCCCGCCAAAGCCGCGAAACGCCGTGTTGGACACGGTATTGGTATAAAGCGGCTCCGAGCGCGCCCGCACCGCCGGATACCAATACGCATTGTCGCAGTGAAACAGCGCCCGGTCGGTCACCGGCCCCGACAGGTCCGAGGAAAACCCGGCCCGTGCGCCGTAAACGGCATCCACCGCCTGGATGCGCCCGAGCGCGTCAAAGCCAACATCATAATCGACTACGAAATCATGCCGCTTGCCGGTGGCTGTCATGTCGTCGTCGCGGTCGGGCCGGATCTTGCAGGCCCGGTTCCATTTCTTGGCCGCCA